>CAYVLO010000107.1:0-9081 GCA_964452125.1 uncultured Anaerolineaceae bacterium
TGCGCCAACAATTGCGACTTTTGCTTTGTCAAACAGAACGCCCCGGGCCTGCGGACTTCCCTTTCGGTCAAGGACGACGACTATCGCTACTCGTTCCTTTTCGGCAACTTTGTCACGCTGACCAACTTTCGGGCCGACGATTGGGCGCGGTTGGAGGAACAGCGGCTCAGCCCCCTGTACGTCTCGGTGCAGGCCACCGAGCCCGCGCTGCGGAATCACCTGCTGGGCCGAAAACGGTCGCCCGATATCCTGGAGCAGCTCGGGCGCCTGGCCGATTTGGGCATCGAGGTGCACACCCAGGTGGTGCTGGTGCCGGGCGTGAACGACGGGCCGCACCTGGAGCGGACGCTGTCCGATCTGGTGGACCGATTCGAGGAGCCGGTGGTCTCGGTGGGCGTGGTGCCCATCGGCCTGACCCGCTATCATTCGGGGTCGTGCCGGCCCTATACCCCAACCGAAGCGCAGGCGGTGCTGGACCAGGTCGAGCCCTGGCGCCGGCGGATGCGGGCCGATTATGACCTGGGGTTTGTGTACCCGTCGGACGAATGGTACCTGGTGGCTGGGCGGGACCTGCCGCCCGCCGAGGAATACGACGATTTCCCCCAGGTGGAGAACGGGGTGGGCATGGCCCGCCTGCTCCTGGACGAGTGGTCCGAGATCAAGGCCGAGGGGCTGCCGTCCAGAGTGGAACCGGCGACCTTGGTCTGTGGCAGCCTCATCGCGCCGGTACTGGGGGGCATTGTGGCCGAACTGAACGGGCGGACGGGCGGGGGTTTTCGCCTGGCGCCCATGGTGAACGAGTTCTTTGGTGCGGTGACCACCGTGTCGGGCCTTTTGACGGGGCAGGACGTGGTGCGCGCGCTGCGCGGGAAGGACTTGGGGTCCCGGGTGTTTTTGCCGTCGGCCATGTTCACCGGGCGGTATGGGGCCGGGTCAGCGCCCCCGGGCATGACCCTGGATGGGTGGATGATCGAGGACATCGAGGCCGAGCTGGGGCTGCCGGCGGCGATGGCGGGCGCCCTGTCCGAGGTCCTGGCAATCGCGTAGGGGCAGCGCATGCCGCGCCCCAATCATTCGCTCTTTTGGAGTGCGCGCCTGGCAAGCCAGGACGCTTGCTTGAGCACCATCCGCGGCAGCTTGCTGCCGCACTCCATACAAGATTTCTTGGGGCCGTCTCTGGCCCGCGCCGGAACGCCCAACCCCACTGGGGTGATAGCGCAACAGGCAAAAGACCCGACAGGTCTCAAGACCTGTCGGGTCTGCTTCTGGCGGGGTGCGAGCGCTCAGGCTTTGATCCGCAGCCAGCGGACGCTGTTGGAGCGGCACTGGGGGCAGGTTCGCTCCAGGCCGCGGCTATAGTAGCCGCGCCACTGGTGCCCGCAGCGCATGCAGGCAAATTCCGCATCCTGATTTTCATCGTCGGGACGGGGATTGCGCGGCGAGGGCACCCGGGCCTCTCGGAGAACCTCCTGGGTGTGCGTCCGTTCCTCCTCGCTGACGCTTTGCCGCTTTTCCTCCACGGCTTTCATGATCGCCTGCCAGCGCCCACCCTCTGCCGCCGAACACCATTCCAGCATAAGGCGGTCGGGGCGGACCCCGGCCTTTTCCAGGCCGTCCCACAGGCCGTCCAGGCGGCGGGTGGTGCTGCGGTTGGCATCGATGTAATGGCAGTCGACATAATGGCAGCCGGACACCAAGACGACCGGCGCGCCCTTGCGAAAGGCGTACCAGACAAAATCCGAGTTCACCCGGCCCGAGCACATGGTGCGAATGATGCGGGCGTTGGGTGGGTAGGCCATGCGGCCCACCCCAGCCGTGTCGGCGCCGGCGTAGGAGCACCAGTTGCAGGCAAAGGTGACAATCTTGTTGCCGGGGTCCTGGTCGAGAATGGCGTCGAGCTGGGCATAGATGGCCTGGTCGGAAAAGTGGCGCATTTGGATGGCGTCGAATTTGCACTCGGCGGCGCAGGTGCCGCACCCGGCGCAGGCTGCCGTGACGACGTGGGCCACCTCTCCCTTGTGCCAGGTGATGGCGCCAAAGGGGCACACGGCAGCGCATTGGCCGCACTTTTTGCACAGATCCTCGTCCACGGCGGCGGTAATGGCTTCGACGGCAAACCGGTTCTTGTTGAGCAGGATCGAGGCGCGGGACGAGGCGGCGCTGGCCTGGGTGACGCTTTCACGCACATCTTTGGGGCTTTCGGCGGCGCCGGCGATATAGACGCCTTTGGTCGGCGTGTCCACCGGGCGCAGCTTGGGGTGGGCCTCTTTGAGGAATCCGCTGGGCGATTTGGACAAGCTCACCATCTGGCGGATGACCTCGGTGTTGGTGTTGGGCGTGGCCCCCACCGACAGCACCAGCATGTCCACCTGGTGGGTTTCCAGTCGATGGGCCGTCGTGTTCTCCACGGTGAGGATCAGATCGCCGGTTTCGGGGTCCTGGCGCACATCGCCGGGCAGGCCGCGGATGTAGCGCACGCCATTGCTCCGGCTGCGCATCAGCAGTTCTTCGAACCCCTTGCCAAAGGCCCGCAGGTCCATGTAGAACACAGTGATGTCGATCTCGGGATAGTTGTCCTTGATGTATTGCGCTGCTTTGATGGTGTTCATGCAGCAGATGTTGGAGCAGTAGGGGTTCCCCCGCTCGGGATCGTGGGTGCGCGATCCCACGCACTGCACAAACCCGATGTGCTTGGGTTTTTTCAGGTCGCTCGGGCGGCCCAGGTGGCCTTCCAGCGGGCCGCCGGTGGAGATCAGCCGTTCCAGTTCCATGCTGGTCACCACGTTGGCAAAGCGGGTGTAGCCATACTCGTCCAGGGCGGTGGGGTCGTACACGTCCATGCCGGTAGCGACAATGATGGCGCCCACTTTGACATCGACGATCTGGTCCTGCATGTCAAAGTTGATGCAGTGTTTTTCGCAGGCTTCGATGCACTTGCCGCAGGCGATGGGGTTTTGCCCCAGGCACTCGTCGGCGTTGACCACATAGGCCGAGGGCACGGCCTGGGGAAAGGCGATGTGGATCGCCCGCCGGGTGCCCAGGCCCATCTGGAATTCATCGGGCACCGCCACCGGACACACGACGGCGCAGTCGCCGCAGGCGGTGCACTCGCTTTCGTCCACAAAGCGGGCCTTGCGGCGGATGCGCGCCTTGAAATTGCCCACGTATCCCGAAATGTCCTCAACCTCGGAATAGGCCATCAGTTCAATGTTGGGATGTCGACCGACATCCATCATTTTGGGGCCGAGAATTCATATACTACACTCAATGTCGGGGTAGACCTTGTCCAGTTGGGCCATGATGCCCCCGATGGACGACTTGCGCTCCACCAGATAGACCTTGTGGCCCGCATCGGCCAGGTCGAGGGCGGCCTGGATGCCTGCCACGCCGCCGCCGATGACCAGCGCCGCGTCGGTGACGGCGATCGTCTCTTCCGTCTGGGGGAACAGCCAGCGGGACCGGGCGACGGCCACTTTGACAATGTCTTTGGCCTTGCGCGTGGCTGCTTCCCGGTCGCCGGGGGTCACCCACGAGCAATGCTCGCGGATGTTGGCCATTTCCAGGAGGTAGGGGTTGAGGCCCGCCCCCTGAATGCACTGGCGAAAGATCGGCTCGTACGAGGTCGGCGAGCAAGAGGCGACCACCACCCGGTTCAGTTTGTGCTCGCGGATCGCCCGTTGGATCTCTTGCTGGCCTGGATCGGCGCAGGTGTATTTGTTGCGGATGGCTGCCACCACATCTGGCAGCGTCTCGA
Organism: uncultured Anaerolineaceae bacterium; assembly: GCA_964452125.1. Classification (GTDB taxonomy): domain Bacteria; phylum Chloroflexota; class Anaerolineae; order JAAYZQ01; family JAAYZQ01; genus CAZNQW01. Next base: position 3,755 of record CAYVLO010000107.1, read on the forward strand.
CGTATTCTCGTACGGCTTCGGTGTCGACTGTTCCGGCAATGTTCGAACCGCAATCGCACACGAACACGCCGATACGCAGGTTCTCTGTCAACAATCTGTCCTCCTTGTTCTAGAGCTACTCTCCCATCAGCCAGCGCCCAGGGTGTATTTGGGATGGAGCGCCAGTCCAGTCCTGTCCTTTCGTGGACCCCCTGCTTATGCGCGAGAGTACTCGCGGCGGGGGTGACGTGCGTCAATCGTCGCACCGTCATGCCCGCGAAAGCGGGCATCCATGGACCCCTGCTACTGCGCGTGGGTACCCGCGCCTACAGTTCTACAGCGCCTCGGCCAGCAGAGTCGTCAGATCGCGGATCTCGATGGGCGCCTCTTGCGCCAGCCGCGGGTCCTCCTGGGCGCATTTGAAATGGATCTGGCATTTGACGCAGGCCGTCACCAGCAGATCCGCCCCGGTGTGCTGAGCCTCGTGCAGCCGCTCGCCCTGGATCGCTTTGCTGACCTGGCCACATTCGGTCCAGCAGCTTGTCCCGCAGCACAGGCTCGTCTTGCGCGTCCGCTCCATCTCGACCAGGTGCAAGCCCAGGTCGGCTATCAACTGCCGGGGCGCCTCATAGACGCCCAGATGCCGTCCCAGGCGGCAGGGGTCCTGGTAGGTCACGGCCCGGCCCGCCAGCGCGTCGGTCAGCTCGAGCCGCCCGTCGGCGGCATAGGGCGCCAGCAGCTCGGTCAAATGCATCACCTCCAGGCCGTGGGCGCCGACAAACTGGGGATAGTCCACCTTCAGGGTGCGGGCGCACTCGGGGCAGGTGGTGACGATCCGCTTGGCGCCGCTGGCCTGGAGCTGGGCGAGATTCTGCTCGGCGAGGGCGCGAAAGGTCTGGACATCCCCCTGCCAGAGCTGATCGTGGCCACAGCACCGCTCGTCGGCCAGGATCTGGGGCTCGATGCCCAGGTGGTTGAGGAGCTTGACGGCGGCCTGGGCGATGCGCACCCCCTCGATGGCCAATCCCTGAAACAGCGTGTCGTAATAGGGCAGGCATCCCACGAAAAAGAGGGTATCCGACGTGTCCGATACCTTCAGGTCGGGAGTCAGCCAGCCCAGCCGGTTCTGGCGCATGTCGGCATGGGTCATCAGGCGGGCCCAGGTCTGGATGGCTTCGCCATGGGTGCACTCTCCGCTGCGGGCCAGGTCCTGCGCCACCTGTCGCATGTCTCGCACAAACTCGGAGAACAGGACGTCGGAGGGGCACAGCTCGCTGCAGCGCTTACAGGTCAGGCAGGACCAAAACAGCAGGTCGTCCAGCACGTCCGCCGTGCGGCCCTCGATGGCCTTTTCGACCAGCAGGCGCGGGCTGGTGTATTCGCGGGTTTCCCAGCGGGTGATGGGGCACACGGCGCTGCACTTGCCGCATTCCAGGCAGTACCAGGCCCGATTCTTGCTGATGACGCTTTCCATGGTGTCCATAGCTAATGATCCTGCGCCAAACCGGCCACAAAGGCCTCGACCTTGGCGGAAAAGGTGTCGCCCTCACCGGCAGCGACCCAATCCAGTTGGAGTTGCTCGTCCCGCAGCCCCAGCATCGAGGCCAGTTGTTTGGCCTGGTCAAACATCTCTTGGGCGCGGTCGTTGCCGAACTCGTAGTGACATTCGCCCGGTGGGCAGCCCAGCAACAGCACGCCATCGGCGCCCTTTTCAAAGGCCTTGAGGATGGTGCCGGTGTGAAGCCGGCCCAGGCACATCAGCCGGATGGGCCGGACGGAGGCCGAATAGTGGGCGCCTTGGGCGCCGGCCGTCTCCATGCCGCTGTAGGGGTTCCAGTTACAGGTAAAAACCACGACTCTAGGCTTTGTCATCGAGAATCTACCAATCATCTCCCAGAATCTGTTCCAGCATGGCCTCCAACTGGCCGTCGGACGAGTAGCCGGCCGAGATGGCCCCCGACGGACAGTGGGCGGCGCAGGTGCCACAGCCGGTGCACAGGGCTGGATCGATCCATGAGGTGCGCCGCGTGTCGTCGCCCACCAGTTGCGGCGCGCCAAACTCGCAAATTTCGACGCAGGTGTTGCAGGCCCGGCATCGCGCCGGGTCGACCACCGCCCGCGTGGGTTCGCTGCGCAGAGCCACCCGTCCCAGCCAGGCGACGGCGCGCGCGGCAGCGGCTTGCCCTGTCAGGGCGGCGTCGGCCGAAGGCGGGCAGAAAAAGACGCCAGGCCGCTGGGTGTCGACCCCTGTGCGGGCGTCGGGGAGCCGCAACGCATGGCCGTTGTTTTCGACGGCAGCCAGGAGCGGGTCGAGTTCATCCGCCGTCGGCGCCAGGATCAAGGCCGCGCTGGCCCATTCCCGGTCCCCGTTCACCAGGGCGTAGTGGCCCTGGGCGCGCAGGACTCCCTCGGGCAGCGCCTCGGGTTGTTGGATGGCGATGCCCTGGGCCTCAAGGGCCTGGCGGCAGGCCTGGGCGGCGGGCCCATGGCCCAAGATGGCGACAGAGCGTTCCACCGGCAGGGGATCGAATTGCCGGGGTTGTTGCAGGCGAACTTTGGCCACGGCCCCGGCGATCAGCGCGGTGGCCTTGGCCGTGGCTGCCTGGGGATCGCCGGCATGGGGCCAGGCGCACTGCTCGCGGATGTTGACAAATTCGAAAACCGGCCCTCCGGGGCGTTGGGTGGCAAAGATGCCCAAGTGGTCCTTGCAGCGGATGCGCTGGAATGTGCAGCTAAAGCACACCTGGTCGAACGCGCAGCAAGAGCAGGCCGCCAACACGACGTGGCTCAGGCGGTGGTCGTCGACGGCTTGTAGGATCGCTTCGGCGCCCTGGGGCGAACAGGAAAAGGGAACGGTCTGGGCGTGGGCGACGTCGGGCCAATGGCGGGCATACTCGCCGATCCGCTCCGTATCGACCGTGCGGGCAATCTGGTCGCCGCACTGGCACACAAACACCCCCACCCGAGGGGCATTGGGCCGGGCTATCGCGGTCGGGCGCGGCGCTGCGGGGTGGCTTTCGGCCAGCAGGTCGTATAGGACCCGAGCGGCGGCGGCCGATCCAGCCAGGGGGCTATCGGGCTCTATCCGGTAAAACCCCGGCTCGTCGGGCAGGGGGCCCTGATCCCATGCGGGCGACGCGCCGGTGTGGATCACGGCTCCGATGGGCACGTCGACGACCGCGCCCTTTTGCTCGTGGACGATGGCGCCCGGCTTGCAGGCAACCACGCAGGCCAGGCACTCGCTGCAGGGCCCGCAGGCCAGGCAGCGACTGGCTTCGGCCATGGCCTGCTCGGCGGTGTAAGCCAGCTCCACTTCGGCGTAGGTGTCCAGCCGCTGGCTGAGGGGCAGGACGGGCGCGGGCACCCGGGGCTTGGGAGCCAGTTCCTCGGGGCTCATCAGCCGCAAAGAGACGGGCATCCCCTGGGTCGGATCGGGGGCTGGATCGGCTTCCCTCCCGTTCAGGTAGGCGTCGATGGCCTGGGCGGTCCGCTTGCCCATGCCGATCACTTCGATGACGACCATCTTGTCGGTGGTCACCGCGTCGCCCGAGGCAAACACGCCGGGCCGCTGCGTCATAGAGCTGACAGGATCGACCACGATGCGCTCGGCGCGCGAGATGCCCAGCCCATGCTCGGGCCCCAAAAGGTCCATGTCGGGCGCCTGGCCGATGGCCGGCACGATCAGATCCAGATCCAGCACAAATTCGCTGTCGGCAATGGGCCGGGGGCGGCGCCGTCCGCTCTCGTCGGGCTCGCCCAGCACCATGCGCTGGCATTCCAGGCCGATGACGCGCCCCTGGTCGTCGCCGATGATGCGCAGCGGGGAGACCAGATAGTCGATCTGGACCCCTTCCTCTTCGGCGCCCTCGATCTCTTCGGGCGAGGCCGGCATCTCGGCGCGGCTGCGGCGATAGAGGATGCGCACGTCCTGGACGCCCAGGCGCCTGAGAGAGCGGGAGACGTCCATGGCTGTGTTGCCGCCTCCCAGCACCGCCACGCGGGTGGCTGCGCCGCGAGGCAGGGCAGCCGCGATGGCCTTGTGGCACTGCTCGTCGTCGAGCTGTTGCGCCAGGCCAATGTTCCTCAGCAGGTCGATGCCGTGGACCACGCCGGTCAGATCTTCGCCCGCGATGCGCATTTCGCGGCTTTTGTGGGCGCCGATGGCCAGGCACACGGCCTGATAGCCCATGGCAGAGAGGTCTTCCAGGCTGTGCGTTCCCCCTGGGCCGATGGCGGTGTTGAGCCGGATCTCGACGCCCATCTTCTCGATGGCCTGGTACTCGCCGGCAATGACCTCCCGGGGCAGGCGGTACACGGGGATGCCCACCGCCATCATACCGCCGATCACCGGCAATTTGTCAAAGACGGTGACCGGGTAGCCCATCCGGGCCAGCTCGTGGGCCACGGCCATGCCGCCGGGGCCGGCGCCGACGATGGCCACCCGTTTGTCCTGGGTGGGCCTTTGCGCTTCCGCATGGGAGGCAGGGTTGGGGCCTTGGCGCCCGTGCTCGATCTCCCAGTCGGCCAAAAAGCGCTTGATGGGTCGGATGCCGACGGCTGTATCGACCTCGGCCCGGCGGCAGTTGAGTTCGCAGGGATGGGTGCAGATTCGGCCGCAGATGCCGGGGAAAGGGATCGCCTCGCGGATCAGGTCGATGGCTTCCTGAAAGCGGCCCTGGGCCACCAGCGCCACGTACCCCTGGGCGTGGATTCCGCCGGGGCAGGTGGCCGAGCAGGGCGCTCGGCCGATCTTTTCGATGACGGCGCAGTTGGGTTGGCCGCCCCAGGGCAACAGGATCGCCTTGTGATCGGTGCCTGGTACCGTGACCGGACAGACCTCGATGCAGTCGCCGCAGGCGGTGCATTTGGTCAGGTCGATGTACCGGGGATGTTGCGACAGGGTCGCTCGCAGATGGGGCAGGGTTCCCTGGGTTTTTTGGATGCGCGTTTGGGTCCACACCCTCACGTTGGGATGCTTGGCCAGTTCGAGCAAGCGGGCATTCATCTGGGGCGAAAGGGCGTCCGGATCGCCCTCCGGAGAGGGCGAACTCCCCGGGGCGATAAAGGGCGACGGTTCGACCAGATGCACCGGAATGCCAGAATCGGCCAGGTCGCAGGCCGCCTGCAGGGCCGCCACGCTGCTGCCCAGCACCAGCGCGCCCCGGCCCATCACGTTCTTTTGATCCACGCCCGAGCCGATCATCGCGGTTCCTGCTCCTCATGCTCCTGAAGCGCTTGAAGCCCTCGTTGGTAGCCTGCTTCGAACGCCCTCTCGTTGAGATCGACGGTTTTGGGCGGCACCGAATCGAGGATGGACAGGCGCATCGCCTCTTTGCGGATGCCGCCGA
>CAYVLO010000108.1:0-4741 GCA_964452125.1 uncultured Anaerolineaceae bacterium
GGGCGGGGCGGTGGGGGGTTTTGTGCGCCGGGGACTGGCTTGTGGGGTCTGGGCTTCCCTGGCCCCATTTGGGGCCCCCCCTGCGTCGCCCCTACAGTGGGAACGGCGGCGTAGGCAGACAAGAAAGATGGCGTAACGTCGATTGAGGATTACGTGATACGGAGAAGACCATGACCAAACCATTTTCCTTCCAAGAAGTCATCATGCGGCTCGACCGGTATTGGGCCGACTATGGGTGCCTGGTCTGGCAGCCCTACAGCGAAAAGCTGGGCGCCGGCACCGCCAACCCGGCGACCACGCTGCGCGTCCTGGGTCCCGAACCCTGGAACGTGGCCTACACCGAGCCCTCCTACCGGCCCGACGACGGTCGCTATGCCGAAAACCCCAACCGCATGCAGATGCACACCCAGTATCAGGTTATCCTCAAGCCCGACCCGGGCAATCCCCAGGAGCTGTACCTGGGCAGCCTGGAAGCCATCGGCATCAACATGCGCGAGCACGACGTGCGCTTTGTCGAAGACAACTGGGAGAGCCCGGCCTTGGGCGCGTGGGGGCTCGGCTGGGAGGTCTGGCTGGACGGCCAGGAGATCAGCCAGTACACCTACTTTCAGCAGGCCGGCGGCCTGAACCTGGACCCGGTGGCGGTGGAATTGACCTATGGCCTGGAACGCATCGTCATGTACCTGCAAAAGAAGCGGGCCGTGTGGGACATTGACTGGGACGGCGCCCACACCTACGGCGACATCTACCGCCGGGCCGAGGTGGAGCACTGCGTCTACAACTTTGAATTGGCCGACGTCGACCGCTTGAGCCAACTGTACGGCATCTACGAGGCCGAGGCCAGGGCCTGCATGGCCCGCGGCTTGGTCATCCCGGCCTACGACAACCTGCTCCGCTGTTCCCACACCTTTAACGTGCTGGACGCCCGCGGCGCGGTGGGCGTCACCGAGCGGGCCTCCTTTTTTGGCCGCATGCGAGACCTGAGCCGCCAGATCGCGCGGTTGTACGTGGACCAGCGCGAGGAGATGGGCTATCCCTTTTTGCAGGCGCGCCCCGCGGCTGCCCAGCCCGCAGCGGCCCCCGAGCCGTCTGCGGCCCCGGCGACCGAGGCCCCTGGCCCCCGCACCCTCTTGCTGGAGATCGGCACCGAAGAGCTGCCGGTCGACGATCTCAACCTGGCCCTGGAGCAACTGGAGGGGGCCGTCCCCAAGATGCTGGACGAGGCGCGCTTGAGCTACGAGTCGGTCCAGGTGGTGGGCACGCCCCGGCGGCAGGCGGTGCTGGTGCACGCCCTGGCCCATCGGCAGCCCGACCGCACCCTGGAGGTGCAGGGGCCGCCGGCCAAAGTGGCTTTCGACGCGGACGGCAACCCGACCAAGGCCGGCGAGGGGTTTGCCCGCAAGCAGGGCGTGCCCATCGAGGCGTTGCGGGTCCAGCAGGAGGGCGACAAAGCCTACGTGGTGGCCACCAAAACCGAAGCGGGCCAACCGGCCCTGGACGTGCTGGCGGCCGAATTGCCAAAATTGATCCTGGGTTTGCGCTTTCCCAAGACCATGCGCTGGAACGATTCAAACATCGCCTTCCCCCGGCCGCTGCGCTGGCTGGTGGCCCTCCTGGGCGAGCAGGTTATCCCCTTTGAGGTGGCGGGTGTGGTCAGCGGTCGGGAATCGCGCGGGCTGCGCCCCATGGGCTCGCTCCGATTCGAGCTGGCCCGGGCCGGCGAGTATTTGCCGGCGATGGCCGAGCGCCAGATCCGGGTCGATGGGCGCGAGAGGCAGACAGACATTCGCGCCCAGGTCGAGGCCCTGGCGGCCTCGGTGGGCGGGCGCATCCCCGACGATCCGGGCCTGTGGGCCGAAGTCACCAACCTGGTGGAACGCCCGACGGCCATCCTGGGCCAGTTCGAAGCAGAATACCTGGACCTTCCCCCCGATGTGCTTGTCACCGTGATGAAAAAGCACCAGCGCTATTTCCCGATGGTCGACGCCGCCACCGGCAAGCTGATGCCCTACTTTGTGGCCGTCCGCAACGGCGATGACCTGTACCTGGATACGGTGCGCGAAGGCTACGAGGACGTGATCCGCGCCCGCTTTGCCGACGCCAAGTTCTTTTTCGAGAACGATACGCGCAAGCCGCTGGAGGGCTTTTTGCCGCGTCTGGACACGCTGACCTTCCAGGAAAAGCTCGGCTCGATGTTGGACAAGAGCAAGCGGCTGGAAGCGCTGGCGCCCATCGTGGGCCAGGCGCTGGACCTGAACCCAGAGGAGCAGGCCGTGCTGGCGCGGGCGGCCCACCTGGCCAAGGCCGATCTGGCTACCCAGCTCGTGGTGGAGCTGACCAGCCTGCAGGGGCTGATGGGCCGCGAATACGCCCGCCTGTCGGGCGAGCCGGAGGCGGTCGCCGTCGCCATCTGGGAGAGCTATCTGCCCCGCTCGGCGTCCGACGGCTCCCCCGAATCCAAGTCGGGCCTGGCCTTGGGGCTGGCCGACCGGATCGACAGCCTGATGGGCCTTTTTGCCGTGGGATTGGCTCCCACCGGCTCGGCCGATCCCTATCAACTGCGCCGCGCGGCGCTGGGCATCGTCCAGAACCTGATCGCCTTGGAGGTTGCCTTGCCGCTGCGACCCCTGTTGGCCCGGTCGGCCGCGGGGATGCCGGTGCCGGTGGACGAGGCGGTGCAGGACCAGGTGGCGAGCTTTATTACCGAGCGGCTGCGCGGCTGGCTGCGCGACCGGGGCTTGCGCTACGACGTGATCGACGCGGTGCTGGCCGAACGGGGCGACGATCCCTATCGCGCCTACCGCGCCGCCGTGCAACTGGGCGCCTGGGTCGAGCGCGACGATTGGATGGACCTGTTGAACGCCTATGGCCGCTGCATCCGCATCGTCCGCGACCAGCCCCAGCGGTTCTCCTACGCGATGGGCGCCGACCCCGAACCGGCCACTGTCGCCCTGGGCGAGGCCTACCAGGCCATCCGGGCCCAGATTACGCCGGCGAGCGACATCGACCGGCTGATGACGGCCCTGCACACCCTGATCCCGGCTATCAATCGCTTCTTTGACGACGTGTTGGTGATGCACGAGGATCCGGCGTTGCGGGAGGGGCGATTGGGCCTGTTGCAGGACCTCTGGGACCTGAGCAAGGGCATCGTCGACGTGACGCGCCTGGAAGGCTTTTAGCGGGCGGCGCCCATGCCTGAGAGGTTCGATACCGTCCTGGTGACCGGGGCGTCGAGCGGCATCGGCGAGGCCTTTGCCCGCCGCCTGGCGGTGCAATGCCACACCCTGATCCTGACGGCGCGCCGGGAAGAGCGGCTCGACCGCCTGGCGGAGGAGCTGGCGCAAGCACACGGCGTGACCGTCCACGTGATCGCTGCCGATCTGGCCCGCCCGGGCAGCGCGGCCATGCTTTGCGCCGCATGGGAACGATTGGGCCTGACCATCGATCTGCTGGTCAACAATGCGGGGTTTGCCAAGAACGGCCTGTTCGCCGAGCTCCCTTTTGACGTCCAGGCCGACATGGTGCGCCTCAACGTCAACACGCTGGTCGAGCTGACGCGCCTGGTGCTCCCCGCCATGCGCCTGCGCAAGCGGGGGGGCGTGATCAACGTCGCTTCCAACGCGGCCTTTCAGCCCGTGCCCCACCTGGCCGTCTATGGGGCCACCAAGGCCTTTGTCCTGTCCTTCTCTGAGGCCGTCGCCGAGGAGGTGGCGACCGACGGGGTGCGGGTGATGGCCCTTTGTCCGGGGGCGACCGCCACCGACTTTTGGGAGGTGGCTGGCATGGGGCCAAGCTGGATGAACCGCCTGCCCACGCCCGACTCGGTCGCCGTCCAGGGGTTGCGCGCCTTTGAGCGGGGCCGCCGCGTGTTTGTGCATGGCGGGCTGAACAAGCTGATCACCTGGTTGGTGCGGTTGGGTCCCCGGCGGCTGGTGGCCCGCATCGCCGGGCGGGTCATGGGGGCCGCTCGCTGAGCAATCGTCAGGACAGCACGTCCTGTAACGTGGTCACTGGAGAGCGGTAACCCACAACAACCATTTGGTGCAAAAGACGATCCCCTTCGGCCAGAGATATCTGATCCTGTCTCACTAACTGGAGTCTGGCGAATTTGCCGAAGCAACGACTTGCATATAGATTCACATGGATTCAGCCTCACAAATGGGACAAGAATTCACGAAAATCCATGTGAATCGGTGTCTCTGCTCAAATTTCGCCAGAGTCCAGTCACTAAAATGGCTAAAATGCCAATCGTGCCCGTGAGCGGGATACCCAACTGCCGTGCCAGGCGGCGAGCATCTTTGTCATCGGTGGCCAGCCGATGCCCGCGTTCCCTGGCCACGGCCAGGCACGACGACTCGCCGATGCCCATGTGTTCATGGAAAGATGCACACTGTGCTTGCTCCACAGGGGTGAGTGCAACATGGATCAGCCAATCCCAGTCACACGTCGGGATCTTGCCGATCGCGATTCCATCCTTCAGTTCCTGAAAGGCCAGATCCGTTGTGCCCACCTGCTCGATAAACGCTGCACGAACCAGATCGGGGCGTTGCACAATCGAGTAGTTGGAGAGCACTGTGTTGTCCAACAAGATCGTCATGATGGATCTGCGTGTTCCGCTTCAGCGTTCCAGGACTCGATGGCAGCCAGTTCTGCCCGCGCCTCCTCGACGGTATCTGGCCCAACACGCACGGGAATGCTCTGGGCAACGAATCTCTCCTGAAGCTCGAGCCGATGCATGCCA
>CAYVLO010000108.1:4751-9056 GCA_964452125.1 uncultured Anaerolineaceae bacterium
GATCTCGCCATCCAGATACGCACCGACCACAACCGACCAACGCAGATCACTCTGCTGTGCCAGCATCTCGATTATGGCTCGCTCTACCACTTCTGGCTGGTGCCGCTCAACTTTTACCAATTGCTCCAACACCCAGGAACGAACTGCCACGCCGATCACCTCCTCGCTGATACCAAATCCATGGCTTGCTGTCATTCATCATTATAGCCCACTTGTGCCCCCACGACAAGCCCATGGAGCATTGAGTAGTGCACAAGTTGGTGGGATTCTTTGTGGGGGCCTGCCGAGGCCCCCGGACCCCCCGAATCTGGTACATTGCTCGCTTCGTACAGCTATCCGAGGCCGCTCAGCTGTCACTGCTGCGCCAATCAACGAATGTCACTCCCACGGTCGTCACCCCCGTCTGTCTGCCCCAGGCAGGCGCAAGCGGGGGTCCATTACGATGGATGCCGCCTGCGAGGACGCAGGCGCGCTCGCGGGAACGACGGCGAAGGCATCGCCGGCCGCCCGTTCGTCACTTTTGTTTGCCGATGTACGCAGGAGGACGGGGGAACTTTTGCTTACCAGGGCGCGGCGCCAAACCCCAGCGCCCAGCGCCCCACCAGGCACAGCCCAAAGAGCGCAACGGCCAGCCCCACCACGGCCCAATCGGTCGGGGTGAATTGCACGTCGCGCAGGGCGGTGCGTTGGGCCGGATAGCCCAGCCCGCGGGCCGCCAGGGCCAGCCCCAGGTTGTCGCTGAGGCGCAGCGCCCCGATGATGGTCGCCACCAACACCGGCAGGTAGGCGCGCACCCGTTTGACCAGGTTGGGCTGATCGGCCATCCAGCCCCGCGCCTGTTGCGCCTCCTGGATCGAACCGAACAGGCCATAGATGGTGGGCAGATAGCGAATGGCCAATCCCACCGTCAAGCCCCAGGAATAGGGCAGGCCCATCTTGACCAGGCCCTGCACCAGGTCGGCCGGATCGGTGGTCAGAAGGAGGGTAGCGGCGACAAAGGTCAGGGAGGCGGCGCGCAGCACAAAGCTGACCGCCTCCAGCACGCCGCCGAGGGTGATCGAGACGGGGCCGAGCCGCACCAGGGCCGGGCCCGCGCCCGAGGCGAAAAGGGGTTGCAGGATCAGGATCATCAGCAGCAGGGGGCTCAGTCGCAGCCATAGCCACCCCAACCGCCGCGCGGGAATGCCCGTGGACAGAAGGACGAGATGGGCCAGCACCAGAAGCGCCGCCAGGACCCCAATGTGCTTGTAGAGCAGCCCCACTGTGCCCGCCAAAAGCACGGCCAACAGCTTGGCCCGCGGGTCCAACCGGTGCAGCCACGAGTCCCCGGGAAGGAACAGGGTCACTCGGGTGTTCATGCGCCCTCCCTGGGGAGGGAACCCGGGGTCCCGCGCTGCTGGATCAACCGGACGTACTGCTGCACAAAGGCCTCCACCGTCAGGCAGTCGTCGGCCAGGCCCAGCGGGCGCAGCGACTGGGCCAGCTCCATGACCGGCGGCGGGAACAGGGAGGCCTGGGCCAACAGATCGGCCTGGCAAAAGACCTCCTGGGGCGCGCCGTCGCCGAGGATGCGCCCTTGGTGGAGGACCACAATCCGGTCGGCCTGCTCGGCCGCCAGGGGCATGTCGTGGGTCACCAGAACGACGGTGCGGCCCTCGGCGTGCAGCTCTACCAGCCAGTCCAAGGTCTCTTGCAGGCCGGGCGCATCCAGGCCCACCGTCGGCTCGTCGAGGACCAGCACCGCCGGGTCCATGGCTGCCAGTGAGGCCAGGGTGACCCGCCGCCGGATGCCGTAGCCCAGAATGGCCGGGGGACGGTCGGCCAGCGAACTCAGGCCAAAGCGGGCCAGGCTGGCGTCGGTGCGGGCCTGGACCACCTCTGGCGCCCAGCCCAGGTTCGTCGGACCAAAGGCCACCTCCTGGCGGACCGTGGCCCCAAAGATCTGCTGCTCCGGATTCTGAAACAGAAATCCGACCTGACGGGCGAGGGCGCCGATGGAGTGGCGATGGGTCTCCAGCCCGGCGACCTGGACGACGCCGCGCTGGGGCTTGAGCAACCCGTTGAAATGCTTGGCCAGCGTGGTCTTGCCCGAGCCATTGGCGCCCACCAGGGCCAGGAACTGCCCCTGGGGAATGGCCAGGTCGATGCCCCGCAGCACCGGTTCGACCTGTTCGGGGTAGGTGTACCACAGATCCGAGACGCGGAGGATCGGATCAGCCAAGGGGCACCGCCAGGCTCTGCCGCGCTTCTTCGGTGGACAGAAAATCAAAGGCAGCGCCCAATTCCCGGTTGAGGGCCGAGGCCAGGCGCGCCATCTGGGGGACCGACACGCCGAACCCGCTCAAGTCGGACCGGAGGAACAGGTCGCGCGGGGTGCCCTGGGCGGCGATCTGTCCCTGATGCAACACGATCAACCGGTCGGCAAAGGCGGCGACGGCCTCGGGATCGCTCTCGGTCATGACGATGGTCACCGACCGGTTCTCGCGCAGGCTCGCCAGGGCTTCCAGCACCTGGGCGCGGCCTGAGGGGTCGAGGCCGCCCATCGGCTCGTCGAGGATGAGCACCGAGGGGTCCATGACCAACACCGAGGCCAGCGCCAGCCGCTTTTTCTCCCCGCCCGAAAGCTCGCCGGGGGCGCGGTGGCGGGCCGCCTCCAGGCCGAAAAAGGCCAGCGTGCGGTCGATACGCCTGCGGATCTCGTCCACCGGCAGGCCCAGGTTCTCCAAACCCCAGGCGATCTCGGCCTCCACCGTCGAGTTGAACAGTTGGGCATCCGGGTCCTGAAAGACATAGCCCACCTGGTCGATCAAGGCCGGCGGCGGATGGTCGCGGGTGTCGCGCCCCTGGACCAGAACCCGGCCTTCCAGCGCGCCGCGGGTGAGGTGGGGCGCCAGGGCCGCCAACAGCAGGCAGAGGGTCGTCTTGCCCGCGTCGCTGGGACCCATCACCGCCAGCCATTCGCCGGCCCCCACGCGCAGATCGATGCCGTCCAGCACCCAGGGCGCGGGCTCGGGCGGCAGGATCGGCGGATAGGCAAAGCGCAATCCTTCTACGACGATGGCATCGGTCACGAGAACTCTCCGGCGGCGGCGAGGGCAAGCGCCCTCAGCGGGTCAGGTGGTTGATGGGCGGGTAGGCCTGGCGCACGGCAGCGAACAGCGGCACGCCGACGATGGCCCCGGCGGCCACCTGCAAGAGGTTCATGGGGATCTCGCCGACCGCGGCGCCCACCCCCGACAGCAGCATGCCGGCGGCAAGATAGCCCCCCACGACAATGACAGCGCCGAGGAGCGTCGACTGGATGAGGCCGCGCGTGCCCGGCCATCGGCGGCTGGTCCAGCCCACCACCCAGCCCTGGGCGCCGTGGATCAGGAAGGAAAAGATGGCCCACTGGGGAAAGCCGCTGGTGACGTCGGCCAGGGCGGTGCCCAGCCCACCGGTCACCGCGCCCACCCACGGCCCAAAGGCAAAGGCGCCGAAAAATACGCCCGCGTCGCCCAGATGCACGTACCCCCGGGCAGGCGTGGGCACCTGGACCATGCGGGTGAGCACAAAGACCACGGCCGTCATGACAGCCGTCACAGCCAGCACACGAGGATCCAGCGGTTTGCTCGACTTGCGATTCATGTTCCTCCCCCTCCTTCTTTCCGCGGCTATTATACCACCCTCGCCAATCCGACCCAAATGCGGTGGCGCAGATCGTGGAGCAAGCGTGGCGGCCCCTTGCCATGCCTACAGGCCGCCCCTCGTCGGGGCGGTGGCGCGTCGCCAGCAATGCGCCTACCCCGCCCCATAAGCATCAAGTCATCATGCCCGCGGGAAGGATGGCCTGACCACGAATTTCACGAATTCACCAATGCCCACTCGCAGGCCCCTACAATTCTCATCACGAATGCGCATTGTAGGGGCGAGGCATTCCGGAAACGAATTCTGTCCCGAAGGAGAGGCCGTCCTACGTGTAAACGGTGTCTTACCCATGGGCTCCTGGGAATGCCTCGCCCGCGATGGCGGGGCAGCAACCCGGTCAGGGGCGCCAGACCGCGGCGGCCCGGTTGCCGGTTCGCCGATTCTAAGGTATAATGCGCCGGTAAAAGAACCGGCGGCGCCGGGAAATACCCGGCGGCGCTGGAAAGAGCCCGGCGGCGGTGCCCAAGAACGCGGCGCCGGTGTTGAGTGCAGACCTATGAACATCGTCATGATCGGCCCCTTTGCCTTCCAGCCCAAGGGCACGGTGAGCGTCCGTGCCTTTTTCATGGCGCGGGCGCTGGTCGGGCGGGGCCACCGAGTCACGATTCTGATGCCCCC
>CAYVLO010000109.1:0-9056 GCA_964452125.1 uncultured Anaerolineaceae bacterium
CCTGCGCCGATGCCATCGCCCCTACAGACCCTGCCCGAATGCGGATGGTAGGGGCAGGGCATTCCAGAAACGGTTGTATCCCGACGCAAAGACTGTCCCACAGGCAAGCGTTGCCCTGCCCACGGGTTCCTGGGAATGCCTCGCCCGCCCCGACCATTGCGGCCCAAGATGGGCGAGGCATCGGCCAGGCAATGGCCTGCGGGATGTCTCGGGTTGCGGCGGACACCATCAGATGCGCGGCCCAATTCCCTGCGCCGATGCCATCGCCCCTACAGACCCTGCCCGAATGCGGATGGTAGGGGCGAGGCATTCCAGAAACGGTTGTATCCCGACGGAGGAACCGTCCCACAGGCAAGCGTTGCCCTGCCCACGGGTTCCTGGGAATGCCTCGCCCGCAAGGTAACGCAGAATGGGCGCCCTCCAGGGGCGCCTCTGAAGGACTTGCCATGAGAGCCAGGCTGATTGCGCCGGTGGTACTGGCTGTCCTCGCCCTGCTGGTGGCGATTTCGGCGGCGGCCCAAACCCCGTCCGAAGCGACCCTGTACTACTATCGGGATGGACAGGCCGTGACGGTGGAACGGCGCGCGGTGCTCGGCGGCGGGGCCCGGACCCTCCTTTCGGCATTGGCAGAAGGCCCCTCCCCCGAAGAACAAACGGACGGCCTGACCTCCCCTCTGCCCGCCGGGACCGAGATCATCGCCGTGGCGATAAACGGCGACGAGGTGACCGTCGACCGGACGCGGGTCACGGCTGCTTCGGGCCGCGACTCGACGGTGACGGACTGGGTGACCGACACGACCACCGTCAGCCCCACCCTGGTTTCCACGCCGCGGCTCATCAACCCCGGCTTTGAGGGCGGCGCGGCCCAGTCGGCCTGGCGGCTGAGCGCCCCGGGCGGTACATCCCTGACGAACCGGGACGGACTGCCGTCGTACGTGGCCCCCCACAGCGGCGATTGGGTGGCCTGGTTCCAACCCGATAGCGCGGCGTCCACAGCCAGCCTCACCCAGACGGTAGCCCTGCCTGCGGGAGAGCCCGCCGCGGCCCTCCGCCTGGCCTGGTTCGTCCACCCCGAGGCCGACCCGGCGCTGGCGGCAGCCGACTCTCTGACGGTGCGCCTGCTGGATGCCGACGGCGCCCCTCTGATCGCGCCGCTGTCCCTGAGCGACGGCTCGCCGGCCGATCTCTGGCAGACCGGCGAGTTCGACCTGAGCGCCTTTTCGGGACAAACCGTCCAACTGGTCGTGCAGGCCTCGGCCTCCGGCGCCCAGTTCTTTGTAGACGACGTGCAACTGGTCAGTTCGGGCATGGCGGGGCCCGACGAACTGCGCGCCCTGTGGGCCGACGCCTATCACGATGGCATCCGCGACCGGCGGCAGATCGACGAACTGGTCGAAACGGCCCAGGCCGGGAACATGAACGCCCTGGTGGTCCAAGTGCTCAAGCGGGGCGACACCTACTACCCTTCGGACCTGAACCCCTGGGCCGCCAACGCCGACCCCAGTTTCGACTCCCTGGCCTACCTTATCGACCGGGCCCACGCCGCCGGGCTGGAGGTGCATGCCTGGGCCACCAGCCTGGCCATTTGGAACGGCGACACACCGCCCACAGCGCCCGACCACACCTTCAACACCCACGGACCGTCCGCCACGGGGCGCGACTATTGGCTGATGACCAACGAACTGGGGACCGCCCAGGTCAGCGATGGCGTGTGGTATCTGGACCCAGGCCACCCCGATGTGGTCGAGTACCTGGTGGCCGTCTATGCCGAACTGGCCAGCCGCTACGACCTGGACGGCATCCACCTGGACCGCATCCGCTACCCGGGCAATAGCTGGGGCTATAACCCCACCGCCCTGGCGCGCTTTCAGGCCCAAACCCGACGATCCGACGTGCCTCCGCCCCTCGACGCCCAATGGCTCCAGTGGCGGCGCGATCAGGTGACGGCCCTGGTGCGCCGCGTCTATCTGACCGTCGTCGGCATCGACCCCCGCATCCGCATCAGCGCCGCCCTCTCTGCCATCGGCTATGCGCCTACCCCGGCCTACGATTGGGAAACGCGAGGCCCCTACACCAGCCACCTCCAGGACTGGCGCGCCTGGCTGGAGGAGGGGGTCCTGGATCTGGCGCTGCCGATGATCTACCGGATCGAAAGCAAGTATCCGGGCCAATTCGACGCCTGGCAGTTCTGGGCCAAAGATCACCAATACGACCGAGGTCTGGTGGTCGGAACCGGCTTGTACCTCAACCCCTTGCCAGACAGCATGGCCCAATGGGCGAGCGCCCGGCGCCCATCGGCGGCGGGCCACCGCGGGTGGGGCATCAGCGGCTACAGCTATGCCACGCCCAGTAGCCTGGCCGATCCCCGCCGGGTGTTCGTCAACGTCGCCGTCACCGACGTGTACACCCGCCCGGCCCTCTCCCCGGCGCTGCCCTGGAAGGACCGCCCCAGCCAGGGGCACCTGACGGGCCGGCTGGCTCCAACCCCGCCCTGTGTGCGCACGGTGGATGGGCGCGCCCTGACCCTGACGGGACCCGAAAGCCGCAGTATTCAGACCGATGGCAGCGGTTGGTTCGGCGCCGTCGACCTGCCGCCTGGCGCCTATCTGCTCAGTGCCGAGCACCTGTCGACCGGCGTGTCCCTCAGCCAGACGCTGACCATCACAGCCGGGGGCCTCACCGACGTCCTGTTGCAGGTCACCACCTGCCCCGATCTGGATTCAATCCACCTGCCGTTGATCCTCAAGGCCCCCGGCCGGTAGCTTCTGAGGCCATCCCACGGCCTTTCCCGGCAGACGCCCGAAATACCCGAAAAATGTCATAGAGTGCGTCCATAATTGACTTTTTTCGTACTTATGGTATAATGAATTGCGACTTTCTGAGGCGGCGGGTGCAATATGTCCTATAACCTTGACGCAATTGACCTCAAGATCATCGCCATCCTACAACAGGACGGGCGAACTTCGAACGTGGACATTGCCCGTCGCGTGGAGATCAGCGAAGCCACCGTGCGCAAACGGCTGGAGCGGCTCCTATCCGATGGCGTCATCCGCATTGCAGCCGTACCCAATGCGGCCAAAATCGGCTTTTCGACCATCACCTTTCTGACCCTGAGCATCGATTTGTCCAAGCTCGATCAGATCGCCGCCCAACTGGAGCGCGTGCCCGAAGTGCGGGCCATCCATTACACCACCGGCGAGAGCGATCTGGTGGTCGAGGCCTGGTTCCCGTCCAACGATGCCCTGCTCCACTTTCTCACCCATCAGATTGCCTCCATCCCCGGCATTCGCCAAACGGCCACGTCGCACGTGTTGCGCACGATGAAGGACAGCAGCGAGTGGATCTTGCCGGCCACCACCCCTGCTCGCATCCTCCTGGTCGACGACGATCCAGACTTTGTCGAGGCCACCCGCTTGATCTTGCTCGCCGAAGGATTTGAGGTTCAGACGGCCAACAACGGCGAGACCGCTTTGGGCGCCATGCACATGACCCGGCCCGATCTGGTCATTCTGGACGTGATGATGCAGGGGCTGCTCGACGGCCTGCAAACCGCCAAGGCCATTCGCGCCGACGCCGATTTTAAGAACGTGCCCATTCTGATGATATCATCCATCACCACGACCTCCTTTGCGGGTCTGCTGCCATCGGGTGAATCGCTGCCCGCCGACAACTTGCTCGTCAAACCGGTGGAACCCTCGCTCTTGGTGGCCGAAGTCAAGCGGCTCACCAAGAACCGGTAATGTCCAGCGCAGTCAGAGGATGGCAAAGGCAGTCACCGTCAATGACCACCGAAAAGGGCCAATGAAGTGAAAGGGGAACACCATGCACAAAATTCTCATTGTCGACGACGATCCAGACTTTGTCGAGATCACCAGTCTCTTCCTAAAGAGCAAGGGATACGAGATCGTCACTGCGACGAATAGCACCGAGGCGCTGAAAGCCATGCGCGCCGAGCCGCCCAGTCTTGTCCTGTTGGATATTATGATGGACGGCATTCTCGACGGCCTCAACGTAAGCAGCGAGATGGAGGCCGATCCCGCTCTGAAGAACATTCCCATCGTCATGATCTCGTCGATCGCCGATACAGAGCACGGCGGCCTCTTGCCCACCGAGGGCGAGCTGCACATGGATGCCTGGTTCACCAAGCCGGTAAAACCCGACGACCTGCTCAAAGAGATCGAGCAGCTCCTGGGATAGATCGATTCCAAGACCGGGCGACGAGAAATCGGGGGGATTTGTGGCCAGAAACCACAGCGGCCCTGCGCGTCGCCGTTCGGCTCTCGCAGATCGGCGCCCAGGTTGGCGGTGAGGGCTTGTGGGGGCGCCTGTAGGATGATTGCATGGCACGTGGACCGTGTGATGCTGCCTCGCGCGGGATCGGTCGATCCCGCGCGAGCTTGATAAGCCCCCGTTTCAGGTTTGCAGCGATCGCCAGCAGCGGGAACAGTGATTCGCCATGGATTTCTCCATGGACTCGAGACCCAGAATGAGGAAAAAGCCAGTATGACCCAGGAGAGCAACGCCCAGACCTATGTACTCATCATCGACGATGAACGCGGGATCCGCGAGGGGTGCCGTCGCGCCCTGACGCCCCACGGCTATCCGGTCGAACTGGCCGCCACGGGTAGAGAGGGGCAGGCGAAACTGGAAGAGCGCGACTTTGCGGTGCTCCTGCTCGACGTGATGATGCCCGACATCAGCGGCCTCGAACTGATGGTGCCGGCCCTGGCCAAGAATCCGGACATGGCGTGCATCATCATCACCGGCTATGCGACCGTCGAAATGGCTGTGGAGGCCATGAAACTGGGGGCCGACGACTTTGTAGCCAAGCCCTTCTCCGACGACCATCTGCTGCTGGCCATCGAACGGAGCCTGGAAAAGAAACGCCTGCACGCCGAGGCGCGACGCCTGCAACGGATCGAAGAAGATGCCCAGCGCCTCACCCAGGAAAAGGCCATGCTGGAGGAGCTGGACCGGATCAAGAGCAGCTTCATGCGCCAGGTAGCCCACGAACTGCGCGCTCCGGTGGCAGCCATCGAGAGCTTTATGTACCTGTTGTTGGATGGCTATGGCTCGCCGGAAGAGCGAAAGGGCATGCAGCGGCGGGCCGCCGAACGCGCCCACGAACTGCTGGTGCTGGTGGACGACCTTCTCCTGCTCTCCAGACTCAAGGACACCCACCGCGATCAAGTGCGCGAATCGGTATCGATGGAAGACGTACTCCACCAGGTGCTGGATCTACAACGGGCGACGGCCCAAGAAAAGCGGATCGCGGTCCAGGTCGACATCCAACCCTGCCCAGCCCTCCAGGGCAATCCTGCCCACATCACCCAATTGTGGACCAACCTGATCAACAACGCCATCAAGTACACGCCCGAGGGAGGGCGCGTAGCCGTGCGCCTGTCGCCCGGCGATGGTCCCACAGTCGAGGGTCAAGTCAGCGACACCGGCATCGGCATTTCCCAGGACGATCTTCCGCAACTGTTCCAAGAGTTCTTTCGCACGCGCCAGGCCAAATCCTTCACCCAGCAGGGGACCGGGCTGGGACTCTCTATCGTCCGGAGGATCGTGGAGGAGCACGGCGGCCAGATTTCCGTCGAATCGGAGCTGGGCAAAGGCACTCGATTCTCCTTCTGGCTCCCGCTGAGCGGTAAAGCACCCATCTCCGAGTCTGTGCCCCCGGCCTAAATGACACCCATGCCTGCCACGGGCGCCGGCCGTGTGCTGGGCTTGAAGGGGAGGGTGACGGCGATCGTGGTTCCTTCCCCTTCTTTGCTTTGCACCTGAATCTGCCCGCCATGCATCTTGACGATGCCATAGACAATGGCCAGACCCAACCCCATCCCTTGGCCCACCGGTTTAGTAGTGAAAAAAGGCGTGAACAATTTGGCCCGGTTCTCCTCAGAAATGCCGACCCCCGTATCCGAGATCAACACCCGGACCCCCTGGCCAAAAGGCGCCTGTTCCGTAGCCACCGTCAAGGTCCCACCTCCCAACGAGGCCATCGAATCGGCCCCATTCTCCATCAGGTTGATCAACACCTGCCGCACCTGAGCCGGATCGGCCTGAATGGAGGGGATCGAACCCAGCTTGAGCGCTATTTGTACCTTTTCGAACTTGGGAAGGGCCTGCTGTTTCTCGACCAGTTCGGTGGCGAGGGCGTTCAGGTCCAGCGGCTTGGCTTCCACGTGGTTCTGACGGGCAAAGTCGAGCAGATTGCGCACAATGGTCTTGCAGCGATTGGTCTCGGCGATCACAATCTCCAGATCGCCGCGATGCGAATCTCCCTGGGAAAGCTCCTTGTAGACGATGTTGCTGTACAATAGAATAGAACCCAGGGGATTGTTCAGCTCGTGGGCCACCCCGGCGGCCAATTGACCCATCCCCGCCAGCTTTTCCTTGTGCAGCAACTCTTGCTGAGTCCTGCGCAAGGTTTCGGCCAGGTTTTCAAAGGCGCGGAGCAACCTTTGGTGGGCTTCTTCCAGGGCATCGACCATGACGTTAAACGACCGACCCAACTCGGCCAATTCGCCGTGCCCAAAAGGCTCCACCCGGGCCGACATGTCGCCCTGGGTCACCTGCCGGTTGGCCTCCACCAGATCGTACAGGGGTTGGACGATGACCTGGGCGATGGGTACCGCGATCACCCCGGCCAGTACCACAGCCACCAACGCCAAGAGCCGAATCCGGTTGGTCACGTCGTCGACCAGTGCCCGAAAGACCGATTCGCGGGCGCCGACGTACAGGATGCCGACAACACGGCCGGCA
Source organism: uncultured Anaerolineaceae bacterium (assembly GCA_964452125.1). Lineage (GTDB taxonomy): Bacteria > Chloroflexota > Anaerolineae > JAAYZQ01 > JAAYZQ01 > CAZNQW01. Next base: position 6,769 of record CAYVLO010000109.1, read on the forward strand.
TAGTCGTGCAAGGGCTGATAGCGAGTGATGAACCACTCGTTCACCACATAGGCCCGCCCCGCATACCCTTGTCCCCGATTCAACACCTGTTCGTACACATCCTGCGACACGCGCGTGCCGATCGCCCGCTCTCCCTCCTCGGTCATCACGTTGGTCGAAACGCGCAGATCGCCGAAAAAGATGGTCGCCGTATCAACCCCCGCCACCTCGCGGATCTTGTCTACCAGAGCAAAGTCATTATTTAGCACGTGGACCGCCAGGACGGCGCCCTTCACGCGCCCATCACTGCCCAGCAGAGGGTTCACCCCCACCAAAGACAGGCCGGCGGTACCCTCTCGATCATCCCACAGTTCCGCAGCCGCTCGGGGCGTATCCCGAAGGGGAATCCAAGCCTGCGACTCGAGCCCCACCTGTTGCAGAACCTCGGCGGGGATCACCTCGGTGCCAGACTGCCCCTCTCCGGTGGACAGGGCCATCTCGACAATCGACAACCCCGAAAAATCGCCGCTATCGGGGGGCGGCAAGAGATCGCCTTTGGGCGAGACGATGCGCGCCGTCAAAAGATCGCCGTTGGCGTCGAGCACCGCCACCAGGTGCATGCCTCCAAAGGAAAAGGCCTGAACGACGTTCTCGATGCGCTGATCGATGAATGCTCGGGCATCCACTTGCCCCTGGGCGGCTTCCACGGCCCGGGAGGTCAGCAGGGGATCCACAGCCAGGCTGTGGCTGATGCCCACCACGTCGTCCAACTGCAATTGGTAAAAGGCCTGGGCCAGATCCATATCCCTTTCCACGCGCTCCGTCTCTGCCTCGCCCAGATAATCCCCAATCACCTGGGATACGGCGATGGCATTCAGCCCCACCGTCAACGCTGCCACCAGGGCAAAAGAGGCAATCAGGACGTTCTTCAGGCGTCCCCCCAACAGGCTTTTAAGCATACGTCGTATCTTGCGAATCATACATAAAGCTCCGCAGGCCCCATTGTATTCACTCAAAGATCCCTTTTTCCAGCCTGACTATAGCACGGCAAAGGCAGCCTGTCAAAAAGATCCACGGCGAGGCCCAGGGATTGATGCCTGGTCGGCCCTGCGGGAGCGAGAATGGGGGGCCCATGGGGTTGGCGAGCAGGCGAGTGCACGTTGTAGGGGCGGGTTTGAAACCCGCCCCTACCGACCCCATCCCACAGCCAATAGGGGCCCATGGGCACCCTTCGATTTTTCGAGTTATTTGGAAATATTCTGACGAAAACAGAACCTCATCATCCCTATCCTTGCATGAAACGACAAAATTGGGGACTTGACGATACCCGTATTTGACTTTCCGGGCCATTGATGGTACACTGCCGCTTGTGACGAAAAGTACGGTCTCTGGCCAGACTGAACCCGTCACAGGCATTTTTCATAATCAGGCCGAGAGGGCCAAATAAGAATCACAAGGAGGATGAAGGGTCATGTCCGCAGATTTTCAGATCGACGCATTTCCACCCGCGAAAATGGCAAGCCGCATGGAGAGCGTGGGGGTGACCAAAGCGGGCCTGAAAGCCGACACCATGTTTGCGCTGGCCATTCTTGCTGGGGCATTCATCGGCTGTGGGGCCATTTTTGCTACCACAGTGACCACAGGGTTGGCCGCTGCCGGTGTCGGCTTTGGCATCATCAAACTGTTGGGAGGCCTGGTCTTTTGCCTCGGCCTTATTGCCGTCGTGGTTGCTGGCGCCGAACTTTTTACCGGCAACAACCTGATCCTCATGGCCTTTGCCAGCGGCAAGGTCACGCTCAATGCCATGCTGCGCAACTGGGCCATTGTCTATGCCGGCAACTTTGTGGGCTCGATTCTGACGGCTGTCGTCATGCTGCTCAGCAAGCAGTATACCTTTGCGAGTGGCGCATTGGGCGCCAACGCCCTGGCCACAGCCAGCGGCAAAGTCAATCTCGAATTCGTCCAGGCCATTTCCCTGGGCATCATGTGCAACGCCCTGGTGTGCCTGGCGGTGTGGCTGTGCTCCTCGGCCCGCAGCACGACCGACAAGATCCTGGCCATCATCTTTCCCATCACCGCCTTTGTGGCAGCCGGGTTTGAGCACTCGGTGGCCAACATGTACTTTATCCCCATGGGCTTGCTCATCAAGGATTTTGCCCCGCCCAGCTTCTGGGAAGCCATCGGCAAGACTGCGGCAGACTATGCCAACCTGACCTGGGGCGCCTTTTTCCTCAAGAACCTGCTGCCGGTGACCATTGGCAACATCATTGGCGGCGCCGGGTTCGTGGGGTTCGCCTATTGGTTCATCT
>CAYVLO010000110.1:0-9052 GCA_964452125.1 uncultured Anaerolineaceae bacterium
CCAGAAGGATCGTGCTGGGCGCCTTGGCTTTCAGCAGGCGGAATCGGATGCAGGGCTGAACTGGCCGTGGCGATGCCTTGCCCCTACAAAACGCGAAAGGGGGCGCAACTTGAGCCACGCCCCCTTTTTCATCTTGTGCGCACTCCGACCTCGGGACTGGCCCGGGAGCCCTGAAGACACGGCCGCGGTCGGCCTAGCCCAGGATCTTGCCGTAGGCAAACAGGTCCCCAGCCTGATAGATATCCATCTGCACCTTGGAGAAAGGCTCGGCTTGAAAAACCGTCTCCTCCCGCAGGACCAGCTTGCCGCTCTCAAAATCGACCTCTACGGCATCGCCGTTCTGAAATTGGCGCCAGAGCTGCGTCGCCTCGGGGAGCGCGATGATGGGGAATCCGCTATTGATGGCATTGCGTTTGTAGATGGCGCCGTAACTCTCGGCGACGATGGCCCCCACGCCCAAGGCGCGGAAGCAATCCACTGCCTGCTGGCGGCTGGAACCGGCGCCAAAGTTCTTGCCGGTCAGGAGGATATCGCCCGGCTGGGCCTTGGAGCTAAAGTCTTCCCACCCTTTCAGGTTGTCCAGCGCGTATTGCCCCATCTTGTCGACCTCTGTGATGTGGAGGTAGCGATTGTGAAAGATCATGTCGGTGTCAATGTCGTCGTACAGCTCGCCTTCGGGGGTGGTCAACACCCATACACGGCCTCTGATCTTGGTCTCTTTCATCCTCGCCTCCTACCCCTCTGGTACCGTGATGACGCCGGTCAGCGCGGCCCAAGCCGCCACCGCCGGACTGGCCAGATAGTTGTGTCCAGGCCCTTGCTTTCCGGCAAAGTTGCGGTTGCTGGTGGAAATCTGCACCTGGCCCTCGCCCACCATGCCAATGTGCCCCGAAGCGCACCCTCCACAGCCGGGGTTGCTGATGATGAACCCGGCATCGAACAGGGTCCGCAGCACGTCGCTTTCCAGCATCTGCTGGTACACCTCCCGCGTCGCCGGGACGACCGAAGCGACCATCCCGGGGGCCACGTGCTTGCCCCGGACCACGTCGGCCACGGCCTGCATGTCCTGAAATCGCCCGTTGGTGCACGAGCCGATAAAGACCGAATCGATCTTGGTACCGGCTACCTCGCGCACCGGCTTGACGTTGTCGGGCTTGGGCGGGCAGGCGATCAAGGGTTCCAGGTCGGTGATGTCGATCTCGACCTCCTGGGTATAGACGGCATCGGGGTCGGCCGCCAGAGCCTGAAGGTCCTGCCGGCCTGTGCGGGCCCGGCAAAAAGCCAGCACCTCGTCCGACGGCGGAATCAGGCCGATGATCCCGCCCATTTCGGTCATCATACTTGCCAGGGTGATGCGCCCGGCAAGGTCCAGCGCGTCGATGGCCGGGCCGTAAAACTCGGCCGCCTGGCCCAACACCCCACTGGCGCCCAGTTTGCGCAGGCAGGCCAGGGTCAGGTCTTTGGCTGTGCAGGGGGGGGTGAGGTCTCCCTTGACAACGATTTTCATCGTGCTGGGCACCTCGAACCAGGTCTTGCCGGCCTTGAAGGTGAAGGCGATATCCTGGTCGCCCATGCCCTGCCCAAAGGCGCCAATGGCGCCCAGGATATTGAGATGGCTATCGGTGCCGACAAAGGTAGCGCCGGGCCAGGTCAGGCCCTGTTCGATGGCCACGTGGGAGCCGATGCCCGCGTCGACGTCAAAGACGCGCACCCCCTGCTCTTTGGCCCAATCGCGGCAGATCTGCTGGTTGACAGCGTAGGGGATGTTGTTCGCCGGCGTCACCAGGTCAAAGGTGAAAAAGGTCTTGGCCGCATCGTCCACCGGGGCGTCGCCATAGTGGGCGCGGTAATTCTTGACCACGTTCGCCCCGCCAAAGTCGCGGGCCGTGCGCGCGTCCAACCCCATCCAGACGATCTTGCCGGCTTCCACCGGCTCGTCGGAATGGGCTTGGATGATCTTTTCGATGATGGTTTTGCCCATCGCTTGCCTCCTATCGGCAGGAATCGAGAGTTACAGTCTGTCGGGCGACCGCCAACCTGGCCTAGCGGGTTTCGATGCTGCGCTCGGGCGGCCCGTCGTACTCCTGAGCCGAGGGACTGATGCGGCGCATGGGCCGCTCCCGGCTCTGCTCCTCGTACACGTGGGCCACCAGCCCCACTGTGCGGCTGATGGCAAAAAAGCCGTTGCCCAGCTCCGGTGGAAAGTCCAGCTCGCAGAGAATAGCCGCCAGCGCGCCGTCCACGTTCACCGGCAGGTCGCGCCCCAGCGTCTCTTTCATCGCCTCGCGCAGGGCATGGGACATTTCGATGTACTCGCCGCCCACGCCTGCCTCCCCCGCCAACTCGAAAAGCCGCCGGGTGCGGGGGTCATCGGTGTGGATCCGGTGGCCATAGCCAGGCACCCGGATCTTTTTGGCCCGGTATTCGGCGTTCTTTTCGCGCGCCGCCGTCAGGGTATCCAGGCCCTTTTCCCGCTTGTAGGCCACCATCTCCAGGAGCAGCTTCATGCAGCCCTCGATGGCGCCGCCGTGATGCTGGTTGATCGTCATGATCCCACCGGCCACGGCCGTCGTCAATGGCGCTCCGCCCGAGGCAATGGTCCGCGCCGCCAGCGCGCTGGGCGGCGTGGCCCCGTGGTCCACCGAGCTGACGAAAATGGCGTCCATCAGCCGCCCCACCTCGGGCGACGGCAATTCGCCTTTGAGGATCAGGTAGACCATCTCACCAAAGGAGATGCGGCCCATCAACTCGTCGATGCGGTAGCCCCGAACGGCCACCTTGTTCGGCTCGATCTTGGTGATCGCGGTTTTCCAGGTTTCTTCCATTATTTTCCCTCCACTGGATTCGACTCCCAAAAGTTGGGTTTGTTCCTTTGTGTGATTATCCCATCAAAGCCAGCCGACGGGCTTCGACAATAAAGTAGACCCAAAAACCAACATACACATAGAATGCTTCCCGGCGATATTTGCATCCGACCAGAACTAGCACGATGGTCACGCTGTAAGGAGCAATGTATGGGGTGAGAAATGGAGTGGAAGCTGCAGCCAGGATTTCGTCATCCGATTTGTAGGCCCGATACAGCATAAAAGCCCCCAATGGAATGCCAAACGGCCAGGGAGCAAAGTTCCACATCTTGTCACTCACTGATTTGAGGTCGAGAAACCAAGTCCCCCAGACAATCAGCGATAACACAAAAACAAGGCACAAAGGCAGAAACATCCTGAAGTCAAAACGTTGGCGTTTTAACCATACAAATACTATGCCCCCAATCGTATGAGGTTTGACAGCCAGCAACGGCAATGCCCACATTGGTGGCAGCAATACCGATAGTAATGGTATCCAATCTACGTTGTTTGTACGCGCCAGATCAAAGAACACCGGAGAGGTAAAGACCAAAAGAAGAGTCTGCCAACCCCCTTCATAACGCCGAACGATAGCTAAAATCACAAGGATGTTGAGACAAAAATTGATGGTGTTGCCCCAAACCACGGGCAGCCAGGCATGAGGCAACAAGCCTACCAGCCAAGGAGGGCTTGTAAAGGCCGCAATGGCGTACGGATCTCGCCAATGCTCATCTACTCGGGAAAAGGTGCATCCCCAATCCACACCGATGGGGTACGCTACCTGGAGCAGCGTAAGCAGCATCAGCAGAAAAACCACAAGCACAACCACTGATAAGGGTCTGATTGTACGCAGACTTTTCATAGGTTGTTACCAATGGCACCTTCGATGCAAAGGCATCTTCATGGACTGAGAAACACCCATACAGAACGGCGAATGTGACTGGACCCAACCTCGAGTTGGCAAAGGCAGCGACGCCGTACTGGGCGCGCTGATCTGCACCCCCGCAGCCTGTGTTGCTTTGCCCGGCATCGCCCAATTCAACCGCCGCTACAGCCCCAGCTTGGCCAGCACCCCCTTGGTGGCGGCGGGCAGGTCGCCAAAGGCATCCACCACCGTCGCGCCCACCGAGCGCAGCCGGTCGACCTTGCCCTCGTAGGTGCCACGCCCGCCTTCGATGATGGCGCCGGCGTGGCTAAAGCGGGTGCCGCTCTTGGCCGCCTTGCCGCCGATGTAGGCGATCACCGGCTTGGTCACCTCACCCGACTCGATCAGGTCGGCCACCCGCTCCTCCTGGGTGCCGCCGATTTCGCCAAACATCACGATGGCCTTGGTCTCGGGATCCTTTTGGAACAACTTGACAACCTCGGGATGGGGCAGGCCGATCACGGCATCGCCGCCGACGTGAACCAGGGTCGTGGCGCCGATGCCCGCCTGGGCCAGATAGTAGGCCGTGCTGGAGGTCATGCCCCCGCTGCGCGAGGTGATGCCCACCGGGCCGGGAAAGAACCAGGACCGGGCCGAGGCGGCTCGGCCGCCGATCATGCCCAAGACGCCCTTGTCGGGGCTCAGCACACCCAGGGTGTTCGGGCCGACAAAATGGGCGCCGGCTTCCTGGGCGCTTTTGGCAATGGCCAACACGTCCCAGATCGGCACGCGGTCGGGGACGATCACGAGCAGTTTGACGCCTGCGGCGATGGATTCCAAGGCGGCCGATTTGACGATGGGCGCCGGGATGTACAGAACCGAGATATCGATCGGCCCTGTCTTTTCCCACGCCTCTTGAACGGTATCAAAGACCGGCACCCCCTGGACGTCCTGGCCGCCTTTGGCGGGCGTCACGCCCGCGACGACCTGGGTGCCGTATTCAATCATCAGCTTGGTGCGCTCCATTCCTTCGCGCCCGGTGATGCCCTGAACGAGGACCCTTTTGGTCTGGTCAATTAGAATAGACATGGTCGATTCCTCACTTGTGATCCTTGATGGCTTGAATCCGGTGTGAACTCGTTTCCTGCCGTGCTAGGGCTTGGGGGTGCCTGGCCCACATTCCCCCCGATAAAAGGCCCATTCTTCGCACTCGGTGCCGTCGGGAAAGATGCAGACTCCGATCTGGCCTTCGGCGCCCTCCCGAATTTCGAGCGTGTAGCCCTGCTCCTCGCAGAACTGGGAGGCCGGGTTGGGAAGGCCCACAGGCGACTCAAAGGCGCCGGTCGTGGCCGTGGGCTGGGCCAGGGGCGACTCGATCGCTTCAGGCACCGAAGTCGCCTCGGGCGAGGGCGTGGCCTGCGAACCACAGCTCGCCACCACACACACGATCAACAGCAATGCCACAAGCCCTACCCTGTTCATTCGTTCCTTCCTCCTGGAAAGCAACGGCTGCCTCTACCTGCCCAGGTACTCGTCCAGGCCAGGGATCGGCAGCTCGATCTTGCCGCCGCCGGCCCCCTTGAAGAAGCAATCCACCTCGCAGGCCAGACATTCGACGCAGCGGCCCTTTTGGGCCTCTTCGGCGCTGATGTTCAGCACCGGCAATCCTTCCTCGTTGAGCATCAGGATCTTGCGGGCGCATTCCTGGACGCAGACTTTGCTCTCGCACGTGACGCAGATGCCATGGTCGTAGGTGATCGTCCCCCCGCTGACCGTCTGGAACTGGTACAGCCGCGGCTCGCCCCCCGGCGCCCGCTCCGGGCGCTTTTTGGGCTCGACTTTTTTGCCCTCCTCAATCAGGGCCTTGAGCCGGGCAGCGCAAGCATCGGGCGGGTCGTCCTTTTTATAGCCCTCCACCGGGGCAGGGATCCACCCATTGAGCCATTCCAGGATCTCGACGGCCTTGTCCTCGCTGTTGCCGCCCAGCCGGATGACCACCGGCACATCGCACTGTTCTTCGAGAAAGGCCTTGACCAACCCCCGCGCCGAGTGGAATTGCTCCTGGCTGGCAACCCCCGAGCCCGAGCCGAAATAGCCGTCCACCGGGCCCGAGGCCAGGACGATGCGGGCGGCGCGATAGACCTTGGAGGCCGGCGGGTTTCCGCTGGTATCGACAAAGGTAGCCAGCTTGTAGCCCTGGCGCATCACCGCGTCCATGCTCATCATCGAGCCGCCGCCCCCGGCCCCGTGAAAGCCCACATAGCCTTCGCCCTTTTGAAAGCCTTCGGCCATCTGGATAAAGTAAAAGGTGCCGCGATAGTCCTTGGCCTCCACCTCGTAGGCGATCCGTTCCAGGGCGGTGGGCGGCCGGTCGTATTCGCGGGCGATCTCGATGCCCAAATCGGGGTGGCGAAACACCCCATAGTCGTCCACCGTGATCCGGCAGTCGGCGGCCATCAGGCTGCCATCGGCCAACTGCACCAGGGGGTTGATCTCGGCCGCCCGGGCGTCGTAGGATCGAGCCAGATCGAACAGGCGCATCAGCATGTTGCCCAGATCGAGCTGAAGCTTGCCGCCGATCCCGGTCCGGCGCACCAGATCCCGGGCCTGAAAGTCCAAAAGGCCGGTGTTCACGTCCACGTGGGCGCGGGCCACCTTGTCGGGATTGGCGGCGGCGATCTCTTCGATGCCGGTGCCGCCCACACTGGAGAACATCACCAGGGGCTTTTGGGCCGTGTCGTCGATGATGATGCCGGCGTAAAACTCGCGGGCGATCTCGACCCGCTGTTCCACCAACACCTCATTGACCACAAAACCCTTGACCTGTAGACCCAGCATGTGCTCGGCCGCTTCCTGTGCCTGGGCGGGATTGCTGGCCTTTTTGATGCCCCCCATGCTCGCCCGGCCCGTCACCCAGGCCTGAGCCTTGACCATCACTTCGCCGCCAATCTCTTGGGCCATCTGGCGCGCCTCCTCGGGGCTGCGGGCCACACCGCCTTGGGGTACAGGAATTTTGTGCTGCTTGAGCAGTTTCTTTCCCTGATACTCGTGTAGTCTTGCCATAGTACCCTCTCAGTTTCTCTCTTTTGGGCTCCAGGCGTTGCCGCCTCGATGCTCTTGAAACTCGCTCCCCGCCCCCGGTTCAGGGCGGGTTGTTGCCCACCTGCCTCCCTAGAGATCGTACGCCACACCCAGATCGGCGGCGACCTTTTGCATGCTGGCTACCACCTTGGCCTCCAGCGGGATGCCCTCCTCGCTGCGGCGGCGATGCTGCTCGAACTCTTTTTCGCCGTGGACATAGATGCGGGACGCGCCTTCGGCCCGATCTCCCTCTTTCAGTTCTCGCAAAAAGCGATCCATGTCCTCTTTGAATTCCTGGGCGGGACGAAAGGCATCCAGGCGCCAGGCGCCAAAAAAGTGGCCCAGGTTGGCCGGAAGGGCCTTGCCGCTGGCATCCTTGGGATACACCGAGGTCAGGAAAGCAGCCCCCGGGAGCACGGCCGACAGGATCTCGACCATCAATCCCAGGCCGTACCCTTTGTAGCCGCTGAACTCTTCTCCCGCCCCACCCAAGGGCAGCAGGCCTCCGCCCTTGCGGTTGGCAAAGTTGCTCAGGACCAGCCCTGGATCGGTCGTGGGCACTCCCTTTTCGTCGATGGCCCAGCCCAGGGGAATCGGTTTCTCCTGCCGGTTGTAGACTTCGAGCTTGCCGCGGGGCACCGTGCTGGTGGCCATGTCCATCACAAAGGGCCGTTCCTGGTGGGCGGGCACTGCCAGCGCGATGGGGTTGGTGCCGAACATGGCATTGCGGCCAAAGGTGGGGGCCACCAGAACGTCGGCGTTGGTCGTCGAGATGCCGATCATGTCCTCTTCCAGGGCCATCATGGCATAGTATCCGGCAATGCCATAATGGTTGCTGTTGCGTACGGTGGCAAAGCCGCAGCCAAATTCCCGGGCTTTGGCCAGGGCCGCTTTCATGGCTCGATGGCTCACCGGCTGGCCCAGCCCCGCTCCGGCGTCGAATGTGATCGTGGTGGGGGTCTCGACGACCACCTTTTCCTTGGGTCGGGCGATCATCACGCCGTCTCGCAGGCCGTTCACATAGCGGACCAGTCGCGCGACGCCGTGGGAGTCGATGCCGCGCAGATTGGCCTGCACCAGCACGTCGGCTGTAATACGGGCCTCTTCCCGATCCACATCGAGCTTTTCGAACACCCGGACGCAGAAATCGGCCAGGGCCTCTGCACGAACGGTACTTGCGCTGTCTGACATACTCCTAGCACCTCCTGTGGAATTCATTGCTCAAAGGACATCTCGGAAAAGAAAACGGGGGATGCTGAGCAACAAAGCCTGCTGCTCCACTTCCCCCAGTAAAGGTACTTTCGGCTATCTGGCCTCATTGCCAACCTCACAGGCTAGAGCGGGCAACCCAAATGGTTTCAAAAGCCCCACGGCCTCCCCCATCGACGTTCCCTTATGGCCGCCGGAATCGCTCCTCCAACTGCGCCAACATCTCGGCGGCTTCGACCAACCGATCGAGGGGGTTCTCGTCGCCGCGGAAATAGCGATAGTCGCAGGGCATAATGTCCAACACTTCGACCAGGTCGTTGTGGTAGGTCCGGATGGTGGAAGGGCTGACGCCATAGAGATCGGCCAGTTCTCGCTGGGTCAATTCTTGAAAGTTGACTTTGCGCACCGTATAGTCCAGGGCCGCGGCCCAGGTTTCCGGCTTGCGGATGATGAGGGGGCGGCGCCCCAGGCAGATGCGATATTCCAACCACATTTGCACCGCGGCCCCCGCGATTTCCAGAGGAAGACCCTGCGCTGTCATGTTCTCGGTGACCAGGGTCTCCACTTCATCCATGGCCTCGGCGAATAGCTTTTCAAATCGCTCGGCCAACTCTCGATCCGGTTCGTAGCGGATGTACGAGCCGAGGGCGCGTTTGGCGGCATCGAAATCGCCATAGCGCGCCAGGGCGCGGGCCAGATCGAGGTGAAAACCGGCATCTTCGGGGTTGAGGCGGATGGCGTCGTTGAAGGATTTGATGGCCTTTTCGACGTCCCACCGTTCATATGCCTCCAGGCCCTGTTCATTGGCCTGGCGCGCCCTCTGGGCTACCCCTGAGGAGATCGCTCTTTTCTCTGTCATCGCCCACTCTCCCAGCTTCTGGATCTATGCCAATGCGATAACCGCACCCATTATAGCACAACTCACCGAGAATCCCAATTCGGCCCTAAACCGGTTGTGTATACAGGTCGGTGGGAATTCCTGTAGGCTGCAAAGAGCATCGTCACCCCCGCCGCGAGTACCCTCGCGCATAAGCAGGGGGTCCATTCCTTTGGA
>CAYVLO010000111.1:0-7117 GCA_964452125.1 uncultured Anaerolineaceae bacterium
GCGTCGTCTTGCGACCAGAGAAATCCCTGAAAGACGCCTTGCTCGAAAATCGGGTAACGTTGGCGGGGAATCCCCGTAAAGTCCATTTTGAAGGGGTAGGTCTCGAGTCGATCCGGATCGTCGCTCAGGCAAAACTGGGGCGAGAACACCCGCGTGCCTACTTTGTCCTCACTGAGGAAAGAGTAGCCCCGTTTCATCATTCCACCATCGAACCCGATCCAGTTCATGATGCTGATCAGTTCCGCGGTGGCTGCCGGCCCGAAGACGATGTCGTAGGCGCCCAGGGGGAGTTGTTGGGGTGTGTTTTGTTGGTAGCAATTCACCAAAAAGGCGAGGTCTTGGCGCAGCGATTCCGGGTTCAGCTCGGATGCGTTTTGGGCAGACTGCTCGGCGATGGCTTCCCATTTGAGGGATTCGTGGGCGAGCACGGCCGTGATCTGGGCGTCGGATGTGCGGAAATAGAGGCTGTGATCCGAGTGGGTATTGGTGATGGCGATAATATTCGAACCACAGGAAAAGATGCCCGATAGCCTGATATCCTCGGTCTCTAGCCCTTGTGCCGCGCTGTTCATGTAGGCCAATCGATCCTGGTTGCTGATTTCGGCCAGGGCTGGGTCATAGCCGGTTTCGTCCACAAAGGTCTGCCCGAAAACGGGTACTGTGGGCTCGTAGGTAAGGGGGTGTACGCGCTCCACCATGTCGGCTGCAAGGTCGATACCTTTCCGCATGTCGTCGATGCGGGATGGATCTGTGATGAGGCCGTAGCTGGCTCGCTTGCGGCCTGCATAGGCTGTGATATTCAGGCGGACCAGGCGCTCGTTGGTGTTTAGCGAGATGGCCGAGTTGGCAAAGCGCATCAAGTGGCTGTCTTCTTGATGATAGAATAGCTCGATGGTGTGCCCACGTTGAAGGGCATAGCGGCGCAGCTCGTCAAGGGTGTTCAGGATTTTGTCCTTCACGCTTACTCTCCTATCCTGACGTTGTCAAACCGGCAGACAGGAACTGCGTGCCCGAGTTGCATTTCCTGGTTGGGTTGGCCTTTGCCGCAGTTGTCCACGTATCCTACTTCCCAGGTCGACTCGTCGCCGACAGCCGAAAGGGAATTCCAAAACTCGACGGTATTCCCTTTGTAGGTTGCGTTCTTGACGGGTGCGCCAATCTCTCCGTCTTGGACCAGCCAGCCGATCTCGGCGCCAAAATGGAATTGCTCGCGATTGGGGCCGATGGACCAGCTCCGCTCCCCGTCCAGGAGGATGCCCTGTTCGGTGTTGTGGACAATGTCCTCCAGGGTGCCGTCCTGGCCTGGATCGATGTTGATGTTGGTCATGCGCTCAATGGGCGTGCGGTAGAAGAAGGAAGCGCGATTGCAGCCTCCACTGCCGTCAAAGAGGATCCGGCCCGCCCTGGCGTTGGCCTCCTCCACCATCTGCCGTCCGGTGATGGCGCCCACCAGGATCCCCTTGTCGATGAGGGTGGTGTTTTGGCAAGGGACGCCGTCGTCGTCAAAGCCAAAGCTGCCCGGGCTATTGGGAAGGGTGGCATCGGCTCGTGCCGTCAACTTGGGCGAGCCGTAGCGCAGGCGGCCAAAATCGTCCAGTGTGACAAAGGAACCGCCGGCGTAGGATAGCTCGTAGCCCAGAATGCGGTCCAGCTCCAGCGGATGCCCAATGGTCTCGTGAGTCTGGAGCCACATGATACCCGGCATGAGAATGACGGTTCGATCGTCTTTGGGACACTCGTCGGCTACGAGCAATTGATTCAGCTCTCCCACGATCTGGTCCGCTTTTTGGGCGAACAATGGAGCGTCGATCGATTCCCAGCCGCGGGTGCTGGCCCCGTTTTGGCCCAGACGAAATTTTCGCTCGTGGGATACGCCTTGGTCGTCCTTGCCAAAGACGGCCAATAGGGCAAACACCTCGGTGATCTGTTTTTCGATCTCGCTGCCCTCTGTGTCGACAAAAAGCACCTGTTTGCGGATAAAGATCAGTTCGCCCATGCGCTGCAGGACGCCAGGTTGATCCAGGCGGCCGTCCATGTCCTGCAAAAAGGCTACTTGGTCGGCCAGAGGCACCTCAAAGGGGTTGATCTGGCAGGGGCTGGTGAAGGCAGCCTGGACCACTTGTTTTTCGGCCAAGCGAATGGGAAACGTGACCCTTTGAGCGGCGGCCTGAGCGTTATCCAATGCTCGTTCAAAGAGGGCGCTCAGGTTTGTCAGATCGGACGAGGCGGCAAATCCCCAAGCGCCGTCAACGAGGACGCGCACACCCACGCCGCTCTGTTGGGTGGATGTACTCTCTTTGAGATTTCCATTCCACATCAACAAGTGCCGCTTTGCCTCGTTGGGAACCCAGCGCGCATCGGCATAGGTGACGCCTCGCGCTTTCAGTCGGTCAAGTTGTTGTTTGATCTCGGGTACCATGTTCATTCTTGCTCTTTTCTGCTTAGCTCATCTTCCAAGTCAGAATGGCGTTTGAGCGGATTCGGTCCGAACTGGCGAGCCCGGTCTGTCATTTCGGTGGCGATTTCGGCGAATCGCGCTCCCTCGGCTGAGGAAAGGAAAAACATTTCCAATCGGTCTGGTTCGAGCCCCACCTCGGCCAGGAGTTGACGGGCTCGCTTGACTCTTCGTTCAGCGCCCAGATTACCTTCCAGGTAATGGCAGGTGCCTTTCAGTCAGCCGGCGACAAAGACCGCATCTGCGCCCTTTTCAAAGGCCCACAGCAGGTGGAGAATGTCGACCTTGCCGGTGCAGGGCAGGTGCAGCACTTTGACGTTGGGTGGATAGCTCAGCCGCATGGAGCCAGCCAGGTCGGCGGCTGCATAGGCGCAGTAGTGACACGCAAAGGCCAACACCTGGGGCTCAAAGTCGGTCACGGCTTCCTCCCATCATGAGGCCAACGCCAGGTCCAGGGCCTGAAATAGGGCCTCTTCTTTGGCCAGAATCTGATCGTCGGTAAAGTGCTGAAGCTGAATGGCCCTGGCTGGGCACTCGGCCGGACAAAGACCGCATCCTCTACAGGCGGCGGTGGCGATGGTAGCCGCACCGGCGATCTGGCCAACGCCGATCAGGGTTGGGTCGATGCGGGCCGCGCCAAAAGGACAGATACGGACGCAGGTCAGGCAGCCCGTGCATTTGGCTGGGTCCACGACGGCTACCACGCCCCCGACCTGAAGCTCATCTTGCGACAGGATGCGCGCGGCCCGGGCGGCGGCGGCCCCGGCCTGGGCAATGGTTTCATCCAGGAGTTTGGGATAATGGGCTGCGCCCGCCAGGAAGATGCCCTCTGCTGGAAAATCGACGGGCTGCAATTTTACGTGGGCCTCGAGGAAAAAGCCTTCCAGGCCGCAAGAGAACTTGACTAGTTCGGCCAGCGTTCGGCTGCCTTCGGCGGGAATGGTGGCTGCCGACAAGACAAGTAGATCCGCTTTCAGGGCGACGCGTTGGCCGAGGACCTCGTCCGAAACGACGATCTGGAGCGAGTCGCCGGTTGTGATTTCAGGCTGCTCGCCAGTTGGGTAGCGTAGAAATACGACGCCCGCCTCTCGCGCCTTGGTGTATAGGGCTTCCTGGAATCCGTAGGTGCGAATATCGCGATTGTAAAGGACAAAGACCTGAAGGTCTGGGTTCAATTCCTTGAGCCGCAGGGCGTTTTTGGCGGCCACAGAGCAGCAGATGCGGCTGCAATAGAAATCGGGTCCCTCGGGGTTTTCGTCCCAAGGGCCCACGCATTGGAGCATGACCACTGAGCGGACGCTGTTCAATCGATCTCCAGAGTCGAGCTCGTTTTCCAGGTCGCCCTGGGTGATCACCCGCGGATCGGTGCCCAGGCCGTAGGCAGGGCCTCGATATTCGGCTCCGCCGGTGGCAACAATCACCACGCCATGTTCGATGAGACGCTGGGTTGGCTCGGATCTGGAGGAGAGGGTGCTTTTGAAATTGCCGACAAACCCCTCAAATTTGGTGATCTGGTGATCGGTAAGCACCTCAATCAACGGATGGCTGGTGACTTGAGCAATCTTTTGCTGCAGGAAGGACTTGGGATCGCCCCCTTTTACGGTGGAGGACAGGGAGCGGGCCTGGCCTCCCAGTTCTTTTTCCCGCTCGACCAAAGTGACGCCATAGCCCTGGTCGGCCAAGTTAAGGGCCGCTGTCATGCCAGCCACTCCGCCGCCCAAGACGAGGGCATGGTGGCTGAGGCTCTGTTTCTGGGTATAGAGGGGCCGCAGATTGCGCGAGCGGGCGACGGCCATACGGATCAGATCCTCGGCCTTGGCGGTGGCCCGCTCGGGCCATTGGGCATGAACCCACGAATCCTGGTCGCGGATGTTGGCCAGTTCGAACAGAAAGGGGTTGAGCCCTGCCTGTCGGATGGTGTCGCGAAACAGGGGTTCGTGGGTACGTGGTGTGCAGGAGGCAACGACGATTCGATTCAGGTTTTTTTCTTGAATGCGTTCCTGGATGAGTTTGAGCGAATCCGCTGAGCAGGTGTAGGTGGTGTTTTCAGCGTGAACGACCTGGGGCAAGGTGGCCGAGTATCTGGTGACCCTGGCGACGTTCACGACGCCGGCGATATTGGTTCCGCAACTGCACACAAAGACGCCGATGCGGGGTTCATCCTTGGGGTCGACGAGAATCTCGGGTGGATAGACGGCTGGGGTCACCAGTTCGCCCCTGGCCTCAGCGACCGTGGTCAGGGCGGCCGCAGCCGCGCCGCCGGCCTCGATGACGCTGTCGGGGATGTCTTTGGGTTCGGCAAAAGCGCCGCAGACATAGACGCCGGGGCGCGTGGTTTGGGTGGGATGCAGGGGCTGGGTGAGGCAAAACCCATGGGGATCCAGTTCGATGTGAACAGCCTGGGCGATGGCCTGGGCGCCCGTCGGCTGTTCCATGCCCACGCTGAGGACCACCAGGTCAAAGCGTTCGTGGGCCAGTTGCCCTCCGTCCTCGACATAATCGATCAGGATCTGGCGATTCTGAGGATCCTCTTTTAGGGCCGAGATCCGGCAGCGATGATAGTGCAGTCCGCGCTGCTTGCCTCTCTCAAAATAGGCGTCAAAGCCTTTGCCAAAGGCGCGCATATCGATCTGAAAGATGTGGCATTCGACGCCCGGTACGTGGTCCAGGGTGAGCATGGCCTCTTTGGTGGCGTACATGCAACAAACCGAGGAGCAGTAGTCGTGATCCTTGTCTCGGGAGCCGACACACTGGAGAAAGGCGATGCGCTGCGGCGGCGCGTGATCTGATAGACGGTGGATATGCCCACCCGTGGGACCCGAAGCGCTGAGCAGGCGCTCGAATTGCAGGGAGGTGACGACGTTGGCATAACGTCCAAAGCCGAGTTCGGCGGCGAGCTTGGCATCGTACAGCTCGTAGCCGGCAGCCAAAACCACGGCGCCCACCTGTAGGGTTTCCTCATAGGGCGCCTGTTGGTGGTCGATGGCGTGGGCTTTGCAGGCTGTGACGCATTGGTAGCATTCGGAGCACAGCCCGCAACTCAGACAGCGCTGGGCCTCGGCGAGAGCCTGCTCCTCGGTGAGGCAGAGTTCGACCTCGCGAAAGTCGCCCACGCGCTCGGTCGCGGGTACCTCGGGGATCTGGACCCGGGGTCGAGTGTCGACTTCTCCTCTGGCTACGCGAGCCTGGATCTCGGGTTTTGTTAGCTCAGCGGTAGGCAGAGGGAGCAGCTCGCGGGGTGTGAGCAAGGCTGCATGTCGCAAGTATCGGTCGATGGATAGGGCCGCCCGACGGCCGGCGGCGATGGCTTCGATGAGGGCGCCAGGCCCGGCTGCCGCGTCGCCCCCGGCAAAAATGCCAGGTTGATTGGTTTCCAGGGTCTGCGGGTTGACTCGAAAGGTTCCCTTATGGGTGATGTCCAGCCCGTGATCGGGGTCCAAGAAACTGATTTCCGGGGCCTGGGCGATGGCCGCTATCATGGCGTCGCAGGGCAGGTCGAATTCGCTGCCGGGGATGGGAATGGGGCGCCGGCGGCCGCTCGCGTCGGGCTCGCCGAGTTCCATGCGCAGGCAGCGCAGGGCGGTGATGCGGCCTTCACGGCTCAATACCTCGACGGGCTGTGTCAGGATTTCGAGTCGAATGCCTTCGGCCAGAGCCTGGTCGATCTCCCAGGAGTTGGCGGGCATCTCGTCGCGGGTGCGGCGGTAGACAATCGATACCTTTTCCGAACCGAGGCGCAGGGCGGTGCGTGCGGCGTCGATGGCCGTGTTGCCGCCGCCGACGACCACAACGCGGTTGCCGAGCGGGGTACGCTCGCCCAAGGCTACTGAGCGCAGCAAGGGCACACCCTGATATACGCCTTGGGCCTCATCCTCGCCGGGAATGCGCAGCTTTTGAGGCTCATGAGCGCCTATCGCCAGGAATATGGCGCTAAATCCCTGGTCCATTAGCTGGCCTATGTTGCGCACAGGATGGTTGAGTTGAAGTTGGACGCCCAAGGCCAGGATCTGATCGATCTCAAAGTTTAGGACCTCGGTGGGCAGACGGTAGGCGGGAATGCCAACACGGGCCATTCCGCCCGCCACAGGGAGCGCCTCAAAGATCGTGATCTGGTAACCCATGCGGGCCAAAAAGTGGGCGGCGGTCAAACCGGCTGGCCCAGCACCGACGACGGCTACCGAACGTCGCTCCGGCGGCGGGAGTTCGACCGGCGCTTCGGGGTATGGCGACAATGCCTTCTGGTCGGCGGGGACTGTGGGTTGACCCGCCGTGCGCCACTGCTCATATACGGTGTCGGCCACAAATCGCTTGAGGGCGCAGATGGCAACGGGGCTGTCCAACTTGCCGCGATTGCATTCGGTTTCGCACGGGTGGTGACACACCCGCCCGACTGTGGCGGGAAAGGGATTGTATTGCTTGATGACGTCCAAGGCGTCTTCGTAGCGACCCTGGGCAATCAAGGCGATGTAGCCCTGGGCGCTGGTCGACGCCGGACAGGTGGCCTTGCAGGGACTGGTTCCTGTCTTGGAGATGACATAGGCGCTGGGAACGGCCTGAGGATAGGGTTTGTAGATGGCTGTTCGGTTGGCCAACCCTTCGTTGAACTCGCTGGGCGCTGAAACGGGACAGACCTGGACGCAGTCATCGCAGGCGGTGCATTTC
>CAYVLO010000111.1:7127-9038 GCA_964452125.1 uncultured Anaerolineaceae bacterium
AGCGGGGACGGCGACGGATCCGGGCTGTAAAGTTCCCTGGTTCGCCGGCAAGGTCGAGCAGGTCGGTTGAGGTCAAGATCTCGATGTTGCGGTGGCGGCCCGCCTCGACCAGTTTGGGTGATAGGATGCACATGGAGCAGTCGTTGGTGGGAAAGGTCTTGTCGAGCTGGGCCATTTTGCCGCCGATGGCGGGTTTGCTCTCGATCAGGTAGGCTTTGATGCCCGAGTCAGCCAAATCCAAAGCAGCCTGAACGCCGGCGATGCCGCCGCCCAAGACCAACGCGGCTCCTATCGGTTTGCTGATCGTTGGTTCTGCCATCGGTTGTCCCTTCTTCGGAACAGGGCCCACTCTGCGCTGCCACTGAGTATACTTGAAACCCAAGTGGGTGTCAAGCATTGCTGGTCAAATCAATTCGTCACGGTTGTTCCTGGTGTGGCGTCGGTCTGCGCAAGGGGCTAGGCCCCAGCCTGCGGACGCGTTCGGTCATTTCGGTGGCTGCGTTGGCAAAGGCATGGGCCTGGCTGCCCGACATGTAAAAGATGCCCAGCCGATCGCCTTCGATTCCTATCTGCTCAAGCAATTTGCGAGCATAATCCAGTCGCTTGGTGGCCCGGACGTTGCCATGGACGTGATGGCAGTTGCCAATGGGGCAGGCCACCACGTAGACGCCGTCGGCGCCTTCTTCAAAGGCCTTGAGAATGTATTCGACATCCACTTTGCCCGTGCAGGGAAACCGAATTAGCTTGACGCTGGCTGGATAGTTGAGGCGTAATGCTCCTGCTGTGTCGGCAGCCATGCTCCCGCAGTAGATGCAGGTGAAGGCAGTCAATTGAGGAAGAAATTCCTGGTCGGTTGTGGCGGTTTGATTGTTCGGTTCGGTCATGGATTTTGTCCTCTTGTCCCTTTGTTGGGCTTACTCGCTCCACCATGCACCCAGGATCGGTTCTTCGGCCAGTACCAGTTGATCGTCACGGTAATGGCGCAGTTGGATGGCGTTGGCTGGGCATTCACTGGTGCAGGTGCCACAGCCTGTGCATAGGGAAGGTTCGATAAACGCTGCGCCGATAATGTTGCCCACGCCGATAGCTTTTGGATCAACTTTGGGAATGTGGAAAGGGCACACACGCACACAAGTGAGACAGCCCACGCATTTCTCCTGGTCGACGATGGCGATGGTACCTCCCACTTCCAGGCGCTCTTTACTCAGGATGGTCATCGCTCGCGCCGCAGTGGCGTGAGCTTGTGAGATGGCCTCCTCTACGAATTTGGGATAGTGGGCCAACCCGGCCAGGAAGATGCCCTCTCGTGTAAAGTCCATGGGGCGGAGTTTGAGGTTATCCTCCATGAAAAAGCCTTCGCTGGACAAAGGCACATCCAGGATCTTGGCCAGGGCTGGGTTGCTCTCGGCTGGCAGAATGGCCATCGACAGCGCCAGCAGGTCGGGCGTGAAGGTGAGATCTTGACCGAGGATGACGTCCTTGACCCGAACCTCAAGTTGTCCATCGCGGATGTCGACTTGAGGCGGGTTTTGCTCTTCGTAGCGCAAAAAGATGACGCCCCGGGCGCGAGCCTCAGTATAGTGTTTTTCCCGAAAGCCGTAGGTGATCAGGTCCTTGTATAGGACGTACACCTGGCAGTCGGGGTTGATCTGCTTGATCCTCTTCTTGAATCCTTCAGGAAGAGGGGGGCAAAACGCGTCAGGATCGCACTCTCAAAACGGCATACTCCTGTAACGGCACTGCTCCAGTCAAAGAACTTTGAGATCCTCTCCTATGAAGAATCCTATTATTATCCTGATATCGACCGGATGATCATGGGGCTTCTGCTCTGATCTTTCTCATGTTCATCAGGAACTTATAGATCTCCATCACCACAAGGACGCCTGAAGAGAGGGCGATGACCGCGATCCA
>CAYVLO010000112.1:0-8999 GCA_964452125.1 uncultured Anaerolineaceae bacterium
ACGGCCTGTACCCCATGTGGCAATGGCAGCCCGGACTGCTCCTTTTCGACGAGCATGAACTGGCCATCCAGCCCGGCACACCACCGGGAGACTATCAGATCGAAATGGTACTGGTCAGCCGGCCGACCGAGGACGGTTGTTTTGGGCCACAAGGCGGATCGATCCCGCCACTGGTTGCGCCATCCAGCGCCAACCGCGGCGACCGGGTGTTGTTGGGCACAGTGACCATTCCAACCTCGGATACCCCCGTGTCTGTCGACAGGGAAGAGATTGAAAACCGGCAGCGAGGGCAATACGGCGGGCTCCGCCTGCTGGGCAGCAACCTGGCGCCCGCCCAACTGACGCCGGGCGAGCGTCTGGCCGTTACCCTCTATTGGCAGGCTAGCGCGGCGCCCTTGCCCGATGCGCAATTCCGCCTCCAACTGGTCGACAAGGCGGGAACCCTCTGGCAAGAGATGCCGATCCGTCCCGCTGGCGACGCCCACCCCACCGACCGATGGCACAGCAGCGATCAATTCAAGGGGCAATTCCTGCTCCGCCTTCCTCCAGATGCACCCGGCGGTTCTTACCGGGTCCTCCTGGTCGCCGAACCACCCCTTCAACGGACCGACCTTGGATCCACAGTCCGGCGCGCTCTCGGGGTAGGCGACGAGGACATCACCCTGGGGCGCGTACAGGTGGAGCAGCCACAAGGGGATCTGACTCCCGTTCCGGGCACGCCCGTTCCCACGCCCTCCGATCGGGTTGCATCCCACCCTATGCTGGCCACATTGGGCGAGGGAGTCCGCTTTCTGGGCTATGACCTGGAGACCGACGCCACACACCCAGGCGAAACGGTGAGCTTTACCCTCTACTGGCAGTGCCTGCAACCCATGGACCTGAGCTACACCGTCTTTACCCATTTGTTGGGTCCCAGCATGGAGGTGACCGGCCAAAAGGACAGCCTGCCGCTGGACGGAGCCTACCCCACCACTCAGTGGCAACCCGGTGAGGTGATTGCCGACCGCTATAGCTTTGCCGTCTTTCCCGATGCGCCTCCTGGAATCCACCAAATCGAGATCGGCATGTACCGCGCCGAGACCGACACACGCCTGTCCGCGTGGGACGCGCAAGGGCAAAGACTGCCCGATGACCGTATTTTGATCGGCGAGATCACGGTACTGCCGCCTGTCGAACCGACACCCGACGACCAAAGTTTCTCCCACTGGATCTATCTGCCGGTGGTAAGCAACGCGAGCCGGAACCCATAGACCAAAACCCAACCTGTCAAAGGAGCGCCGTCATGGCCGAAAACAACTCCAAACCCAGCCCTTTGCCCACCCCCGAGCAGAAAGAAGGCTTTGTCCGCGAGATGTTCACCCGCATCTCGCCCCATTACGACCGGATGAACCGGATCATGGCCCTGGGCCGCGACAATTCCTGGCGACGCTACGCAGCCACCCAAGCCCTGGGCTCCGATCTCCTTGCCCGAAAGGACGACCCGGCGCGCGTGTTGGACATGGCCACAGGCACCGGCGACCTGGCTTTTGAACTGTTGAAACAGCAACCCCCAGCCATCGTCGTGGGCCTCGATTTTGTGCCCGACATGGTCAAACTGGCTCGTCAGAAACAGGCCCAGATCCAACACCGACAGGGACAGGAACTCCTGGAACATCCACCCTTCTGGACGGTAGGCGACGGGCTCAAGTTGCCCTTTGCCGAAGCCACCTTTGACGCCGTGGTGACCGGTTTTGCCATGCGCAACGTGAACGACATTCCCGCTGCCTTTGCCGAAATGGCGCGGGTCACCCGCACCGGCGGCCGGGTGGCCTGCCTGGAATTCACCCAGCCCCGAACGCCCCTGTTCCGACAGCTCTACGACGTCTATCTCTATCACATGGTGCCCCTGGTGGGGCGATTGGTCGCCGGCGAAACATCGGCCTACACCTACCTGCCCCATTCGGTCGGCGCCTTTTTGTCGCCCGAGCAGATCGTGGAAGTCATGCACCAGACGGGCTGGCGCCAAGCTCGCTATCGGCGACTGATGCTGGGCACCGTCGCCGTACACATTGGGGAACGAGCCTGACCCTATGCCGTTAGGCACTCGACGCTCCTTTTCCGACAAAGCAGGGAACCTGGCTCCTGCTTTGGGCGTCTAAGAAGCACGTAACACGATTTCACTGGCCCTAAAGGAGGGGAAAGACCATGGTTCACCGAATATCCAAGCTGTTGGCGTTTGTCGTAATTGCAGGCCTTCTTCTGTCGTGTGGATCGGCGTTAGGCAGCGCCTCGGACCTGGTGGTTCCCGCGGAGGCGCCTCAATACCAGGCCGTCAAAGAGGTCGAGGTGGAATCTGGCGAGCGAGGAACAATCGCTGGTTCGGCCCCGGCTGCCAACTCGGACCCTGCCCTTCTCGGACAGGCCTCGGTCGAGCGCATGATTATCTGGAACGCGACCATTTCCCTCACCGTGGAGAATACCCAAGATAGCATCGATGCCGTACAGGCCATTGCCCGCAGTGTGGGCGGCTATACCATCGGCTCCGAATCCTGGCTCTCCAAGGATCAATTGGTGGCCACACTGACCATTCGCGTGCCCGCCGAGCAGTTCGAGCACACGATGGCCCAACTCCGCGACCTGGCCGTGGAAGTCAACCGGGAGAGCGCCAACAGCGAGGATGTCACCGACCAATACGTCGATCTGCAATCGCGCCTGCGCCACCTGCAAGCCAAGGAAACGGAACTGTTAAAGTTCCTGGGCGAAGCCGAGGATACCGAGGCCGTGCTGGCCGTCTACGAACACCTGGACGAAGCCCAGGCCGAAATCGAGCAGGTGAAGGGACGGATGGCCTATCTGGAAAAACTCTCGGCGATGGCCACCATCACCGTCGAGCTATACCCCAAAGAGGTAGAACCTCCTCTGGTGGAACAAAAATGGACGCCGGCGCGCACCATGCGCGACGCCGCCCGCGCCCTGGTCGATGCCCTCAAGAACCTGGGCGATATCGTTATCTGGTTTATCGTCTACTTGCTGCCGATCCTGTTGCTGCTTATCCTGCCCGTTCTGTTCATCGTCTGGATCGTCCGCCGCCTGCTGCGCCGGCGCCGGCGCACTCCCTCTGCCGAGTGAACAGAGATCCCTCAAGCCCGCTCCTCATCGAGCGGGCTTTTTTGCGCCGTTTGCCGCGGGATAAGGCTTGCCAACCGCGGCAAAACCGTGTACAATGCAGAGGGAAAGGATCGAATACCAAGAGTGTTGGGACCGTTTAGCCCAAGCGACAGCTTGCGCCTGTATCGTTTGCAGAAGAAAGGGATATCGCTTATCCCACGTCAGGACCTCACGCAGCCCAGTGCGCCCCTGCGAGAGGCGTGGCTGGCTTTTGTGACGCAACAAGCTATGGGCCAGCCCACCTATGTCCTGTACGATCCCCACGAGGGCGAGGCCTTTGTGCAGATCCGCTACCGCCCCCACCAGGCAGCAGCCGACGTGGCCTTTCTGGCCCCGACCCTGGCAGAGAACCATCAGACGGCGCGGGCCTGGGCGCGCTTGTTGGATGGGGCCTGTTTCGAGGCGGCCAAACGGGGCATTCAGCGCATCTTTGCCAGCCTGCCCGAATCGGGCGCCGAAGTGGACATCTTTCAGCAAGTCGGATTTACCCTGTTTTCCAGTGAGGACATCTATCGACTGGTGCCGCAGGACGAGTCTTCAGGAGACCATCCAGGCCTCGCCCTCGAGCCCCAGCGCCCGGAGGATTGGGCCTCAATACAAAAGCTGCGGGTGGCCATCACTCCCCAACGGGTACGGCAGGCCGAGGGGGGGATCGTCACCGCATTTTCCAACGAACGCAACAACCGGCGCCTGGTGCTGCGGGACAACGACGGAAGCGATCTCATGGGCGAGATCGAACTCTACACCGGGAGCTATGGTCACTGGATACACGTGTGGATCCACCCCGACGCGCGACAAATGGCCAGGGCGCTGATCCAGCGCGCCGTGCAAGCAGTGGACGATCAGTCGGGCCGCCCCATCTACTGCGATGTACGGCAATACGAAAGCGGGCTGCACAGCGCATTGGATGAGGTTGGGTTCCGGCGGATTGCCACACGGGCCCTGATGGCCAAACCAACTCTGGCCTGGGTCAAGACGTCTGCTCAAGAGCTGGCCCCCGCCCTCAAGAGCAACGCCGAGCCGGTGCCGCCCACCTATCGCGCGGCAGGCGAGTCCGATTTCCAAACCTCCAACGGTCGGCTCGCCGCCAAACAGTGAACGAATCATCGCGCGTGAATCCAAACCGAACGAATAAAAGCCGATTCACGCCTGAATTGGACCTTGAGGAGTCTATGCAGAACAAGATTACCGACGATCTGGGGGCGTTGCTGAGCATCATTCCTCCGGAGATTTCTGAAGCCATTCGGCAGCACAATCACGGGAACGACCTACTCGAAGTGGTCATGGACCTGGGGCGAACGCCCGAAGCCCGCTTTCTCAAGGGCGAAGTCACCCTGAGCGACCGCGAAGTCTCTCGCGAAGAGATCGACTATGTGGTCAGCCGAGTCAGCGAGTTCACGTCCGACAACCGATCGGGCATCGAGCGGACCCTGCACCGTATCTCCTGCATCCGCAACCGGGCGCGAGAAATCGTCGGCCTCACCTTGCGTGTGGGCCGGGCCGTCTATGGCACCGTGGACATCATCAGCGACCTGCTCGAATCGGGACAGAGCATTTTGTTGTTGGGCAAGCCCGGCGTGGGCAAGACCACCCTGCTGCGCGAGTCGGCGCGAGTTCTGGCCGACCACAAACGGGTCGTGGTGGTCGATACGGCCAACGAGATCGGAGGCGATGGCGACATTCCCCACCCGGCCATTGGCCGAGCGCGGCGGATGCAGGTTGCCACGCCCGAGTTTCAGCACGAGGTGATGATCGAAGCCGTCGAAAACCACATGCCCGAAGTGATCATCATTGACGAGATCGGGCGCGAACTGGAAGCCGCTGCCGCCCGCACCATCGCCGAGCGGGGGGTGCAACTGGTGGGCACGGCCCACGGCAATACCCTGGACAATCTGCTACAGAACCCCACCTTGTGCGACCTGGTGGGTGGCATCCAGGCCGTTACCCTGAGCGACGAAGAAGCGCGGCGGCGGGGCACCCAAAAAACCGTCCTGGAGCGCAAGGCGCCGCCTACCTTTAGCGTCGTCATCGAGATCAAAGACTGGCAACATCTGGTGGTCCACCGCGACGTCGCAGCATCGGTGGACGCGCTGCTCCGTGGGCGCGCTCATCCCCCCGAGATCCGGTATCGGGACGAGGCGGGCAAGGTACAGATCGAGCAGCCTGCGCCCGCACCCCGGCGGCAACCGGAGGATGCGCCCATCCGTACCAGCGACATGGTATCGCCCAAACCCACCCGACTGCTGCGCATCTATGGGTATGGGATTGCCAAGAACCGCTTGGCGCAGGCCGCCAGCAACCTGCATTTGCCCATCGAGGTGGTGGAAGAGATCCGCCACGCCGACGTGGTCATGACCCTCAAGAACTACTATCGGCGCCGACCTCAACCCATCGCTGACGCCGAGCGCCGGGGCATTCCCATCCACGTGCTGCGCTCCAACACGGTGAACCAGATGGAGACCTGCCTGGCCGATCTCTTTGGCCTCGACGTGGCCGACACCGACCCATTGACCGTGGCTTTACGAGAAACCGAAGACGCCATCGGTCAGGTGCTATCGGGGAAAAAGTCGATCGACCTTTCGCCGCGCAATTCCTACATACGGCGCATGCAACACGATCTGGCGCGGCAATCCAACCTGGTCTCCCACAGCTATGGCAAGGATCCTCGCCGCCACGTGCGCATCTTTGCCACACCCCGAGAATAGCCGGCCGATCCACCACACCGCCCATGCCGATCCTTCCAGTGGCAGGCCAGCAGGCATACTATGCGCACCGGCGCCCCCTCGTCCAGAGGACCGCGCCGGTGCTCTTGATCCACGGCGCGGGTGGCACCCATCAGAATTGGCTGTACCAAATTCGTAACCTGCCCCACTCGCTGAGCCTGGCGCCCGATCTGCCCGGGCATGGAAGGTCGCGGGGGACGGGACAGGCGACCATCGCCGCCTATGGCGATTGGTTGGTGAGCTTTTTGGATGCTGCCGGGTTGCCTCAGGCAGTGCTCGTGGGACATTCAATGGGAGGCGCCATCGCCCTGGACGTGGCCCTTCGTTATCCCGAGCGCGTGGCGGGGTTGGGACTGATCGCCACGGGGGCGCGCCTGCCGGTGGCGCCCGCCCTGCTGGAGAGCTTGCAACAGGATCCGGCAGCGGCTGTGGAAACCCTCGGGACCTGGGCCTTTGGACCCCAAGCTCCCCCCGAGATGGTCCAAATGGGGAAACGCCAGATCGGCGCCACACCTGTCGAGGTTCTGCGCCGCGATTTCCTCGCTTGCGATGCCTTTGATGTGCGGGGGCAGTTGTCGCAGATCGCTCAGCCCGCCCTGATCGTATGCGGCGCCCAGGATCGGATGACGCCCGTCCGCTACTCGGTGTACTTGCGCGACCAGATCGTGGGCGCCCGCCTGCACCTGATCGACGGCGCCGGACACATGATCCAGATCGAGCGACCCCAGGCCGTTGCTCGGGCGCTGAGTGACTGGGTGGAAAAACTCTAGACGAGTTCCTGCAACAAACGGGCCAAAATGGGGCGGACGGCGTCCACGGCGCGCGCCCGGTGACTGATCCAGTTCTTGACATCGGGAGGCAACTCGGCCATGGTCTTTCCACCCTGGTCTGTCACGAGGAACACCGGATCGTAGCCGAAGCCATGGTCCCCCCGCGGCTCAAAGCCGATCTGCCCCTCGCACGCGCCGGCGACCGTCTCCACCCGGCCATCGGGCCGAGCCACAGCAATCACGCAGCGGAAACGGGCCGAGCGTTGGCCTTCGGGAACCTGATCCAAAGCCGCCAGAAGTTTTCGGTAGCGGTCGGCATCGCTGGCGCCGGGCCCGGCATACCGCGCCGAGTAGACCCCCGGCGCGCCGGCCAGGGCGTCGACTTCCAGGCCCGAATCGTCGGCCAGGGTCAGCAAGCCACTGTGACGGGCAAAGGCCTGCGCCTTGAGGCAAGCATTCTCCTCAAAGGTCTGGCCCGATTCCTCCACGTCCAACGACAACCCTTCCTGAGCAGGGAAGGTGATCTCCACAGGCAGGCCCGCCAGCAGGTCCTCATATTCCCGCACCTTGCCGCGATTGTTGGTGGCGATCAGCAGTTTGGTCATGGTTCTCTCTTTCTGCACAGATTGGGCTTGGCCGGCCCACCTGCGCTCCGACGTGAGCGTCCTCCCACGTACAACGATACGGGCAACTATACCACTGCTGGCAGCCATTTCCAAATGGACGCCCTCAACGCGCACAACCCTGCCCCAGGCGGCCAATTTGCCAATTGGCCAGGCCTTGGGTACAATACAGTCCACAGAATGGCGGCAGGCCCGACCGATTTCCCAAAGGCTCAAGACCACATGCCTTGGGCGACCGCGCCGTTCGCAACTCGGAGCAAAGAGGTGAGGCATGGGAGGTGGGGCAAGCCTGTTTAGCACCAGCGCGGGGACACTGGCCGTTGTGGCCCTGATCCTGGCTCTGCTGGCCTTGGGCGGTGTGGTCTTGCTGCTGGCCCGTCAGCAGCGGCTGCTGGGGCAATATCAACATCTAATGACGGGCACGTCGGGGGGCAACCTGGAGCAGATCCTCCAAGACCACATCAGCCGGGTTCAGACAGCCGTTCAGCAGGTGGAAGAGGTCGGCGCCCTGGCCCAAAGGTTGAAAGAAGAGTCCGTGTTCGACTTGCAGCACGTGGGGGTCGTACGATTCAATCCCTTTAGCGATACAGGAGGAGACCAGAGCTTTGCCATTGCGCTGGCCGATGCGCGTGGAGACGGCGTCTTGATCTCAAGCCTGCATGCCCGCGATACCACCCGGGTCTATGCCAAACCGATGATCGGCTGGGGCTCTGCCCATTCTCTCACCAATGAGGAAAAGCAGGCCATCGAGCGCGCCCAGACATCTCGGCAGTGATGGACCTCCAAGGGCACACTCCCCAGCAGACAAAAAACACAGGCTCTCCAGATGGTCTTTCATCTGGAGAGCCTTTTTCTAAAGGGCTCTTGCACTCAGGGCAGGCCTTTTGCCTTGCTAGCAGCCCGTTTTGTCGCCCCCGTGAAAACGGGGGGCCATGGATGCTGACTGCAGGTGCGCAGGCGTTTGCACGGGCATGACGGTGAACCGATGGGCAGGGAAGGGGCGACACGCGCGTCGCCCGTACGGCATGCACGGGTGGGCATTGACAACCCCACGCATGGAATGCGTTGCCTGGTCGAAATCCGGTTGCGTTCGAGATGGCGCGACTCGTTCGATTACTGTAGAGCCGACCCAATCTGCAACCGCTGGTGCGCATGGGGTCATCGGAATGCCCTGCATGCCGCGACCATCGAAGCCAAGGCCCGCTCGGGGCCCCCTACGAGGAAAAGTCGCCAGTCTGGGCGCCCATGGCGCGTTGCAGGTCTTGGGGGTCCAGCTCCAGCCCCAGGTCGGGGCGACCGGAGCTGATGATGGCCCGTTCCAAGGCCAGCACGCGCTGATCCAGATAGGATGGGATGTCGTCGCGGCGGTAGCCCAACACCGACACAGCCCCCACCTGAAAGCCCGTGACCCGCTCCACATCGCGCTGTTGGGCCAGGGCAGCCCCCTTGTCGCCCAGCACCGCAGCCACCTTTTTCAGGCTGAGGTGGGCGTCGCCGGGGATCACGAACAGGGCAAAAACGCCGTCCGAGCGCCGGACGATCATGGCCTTGACGACCCAGGCAACGGGAACGCCCAAATCGTCGGCCACCCCTTGAGCCGTGAGCTGCTTGTGCTCCTGCGGGCGCGGTTCGTAGGCTATCTTTTTTTCGTCCAGGGCGCGCATGGGCATCGTTTTCGCCGCAGCGCCCTTTTCCTTTTTTGCCACGAGTTCCTCCGTTTACCTTCGGGCCTGGTG
>CAYVLO010000113.1:0-8988 GCA_964452125.1 uncultured Anaerolineaceae bacterium
CCCACAGGAGCCCCCTGGAGGACACCCATTCGTATAATTCGTGCCATTCGTGGCAGAACCCATCCTGCCCCCTGTGGGGGCATAGCATCCTGCAAAGCCCCCTTGCCAACACGCGCTGCCGACGTTGCCCGCTGGGCCAATTTGGGGTATACTGGCCCCGGCTGCGCATGGAGAGAGGCGCCCGTACCTCTCCCAAATCTCGGCGCGGATCGGAAAGGGGCAGGCTGCCCATGGGCCGCAAACGCAACCCATCCAACTATCTCATCGCCCTGTTGCTGGTGGTCTATGCCGGCCTGGCGGTGTGGTACAGCCTGTCCATCCCCCTGGGCGAAGCGCCCGACGAAGTCGACCATTATCGCGTGGTCCGCTACCTGGTGCAATACCGCCACCTGCCCACCACCGAGGAGGAGCACGAGGCCGTGCAGCCGCCTCTCTACTATCTGACGGCAGCCGCCCTCACCTTCTGGATTCCGGATCACGCCCCCTTTGTCACCCTGGCCAACGCCGATTTCGACCTGACTGACCCCCTCGCGCCGCGCAACCTGCTGCTCCACCCGGCCACCGAAGCCTGGCCCTTTCGCGGCTGGGCCCTAGCCTGGCGCCTGAGCCGCCTGCTCACCGTCGCCTTT
The DNA here is from genome assembly GCA_964452125.1 of uncultured Anaerolineaceae bacterium. Classification (GTDB taxonomy): domain Bacteria; phylum Chloroflexota; class Anaerolineae; order JAAYZQ01; family JAAYZQ01; genus CAZNQW01. The sequence goes on from CAYVLO010000113.1 coordinate 630, forward strand.
GGCGGGCTGGCGGTGTGGGCCATCTTCAAGTTGGGGCGCGAGCTGTTTCCCGACCGCCCCGAGATCGGCCTGGGCATGGCCGCCCTGACGGCGTTTACGCCCCAGTTCCTCTTTATGAGCGGTGTGGTTAGCAACGACGTGCCCGCCACGGCCCTGTCGGCCCTGACCCTGGCCCAGACCGCCGCGTTGCTGCGCCGCGATCGGTTCGAGACGCCCCACCTGGTGGGGTTGGGCCTGTGCCTGGGACTGGCCCTCCTGTCCAAATCCAACGCCCTGGCCCTGGTTCCGGTGGTGGGCCTGGCCCTGCTCATTGTCTGGGGACGGCGCCGCCCTCGCGAGCTGGGACCGCTGCTCAAAGCCGGGCTCCTCGTGGAGGCGCCGGTGATGCTGCTGGCAGGTTGGTACTATGTCCGCAACTGGCTCGTCTTTGGCGACCCCCTGGGCTTTTCCTTTGTCATGCAAACCAACCCCGTGCGCCAGGATGCCCTGAGCATCGAGGTACTCACCTGGCTCTTTCGCGGCCTGTTCCGCTCCTTCTGGCTGGGATGGATCGGCATCGAGCTGGACGGCTGGATCTACGGGGTTCTCGCCGCGCTGGCCTTGTTGGCCTGCCTGGGCTTTGTCGCCTGGATGGCGCTCCGATGGCGCGCCCTCCAGGGAGGGCGCGCGGTGCCGGGTGAGCGCGCCCCCGCCTACCTGCGCTGGATGGTGGCCCTCCTGGCCCTGCACGCGGCCACCACCCTCCTCTCCCTCATCCGCTGGACGGCCATGGTGCGGGGCACCGACCAGGGACGGCTGATCTATCCCTTGCTGCCGGCGGTCATGCTGGTGCTGTTGGTTGGATTGCTGATCCACCTGCCGCCCAAAGGGGCCCGGACCGGGGCGGGCCTGCTGGCGGCGGCCTGGTTGGTGATGGCCCTCATCACGCCGGGACGTTACCTGGCGCCCGTCTATGGCCCGCCGCCCACCGTCGATGCCCTGCCCGCCCAGACCACACCCCTCGACCTGCGCGTCGACGACGCCGTCCGGCTGGTCGCCTACCGGATCGACACCCACCGGGTCAGTCCCGGCGCCAAGCTGCCCCTCCACCTCTACTGGCAAGCCGACGCGGCGCCCCAGACCGACCTCTGGGTGCTCATCGAACTGGTGGACGAGTCCGGCGCCTTTGTCATGTACAAAGACGGCTCGCTGTCGGCCGGGCGCGACACCACCGACCGCTGGACGCCGGGCGTCCTCATCGCCTCGGAGCACCGGCTGGCCGTTCCCGACCACGCCCAGCCGGGCGTCTACCGGCTGGCGTTGCGCTTCCACCCCTCCGCCGAGCGGGCCTGGCTGCCCATCCGCGACGCTCAGGGCCAACCCGTCGGCGAGCAATTCATCCTTGATCCACCCGTGGAGATCCTCTCCCGGTAACGCCGAGAACAGGAGTCTGTGCATGTCCCTTTCCCAGCCTTCCCCTCTCAAACTATCGGTGGTCATCCCGGTCTATAACGAACAGGAGACCATCGGCGAGGTCATCCGCCGCGTCTACGACACCGGCCTGGGCCCGATGACCAAAGAGATCATCGTTTCCGACGACGGCTCGACCGACGACACTGCTGCCATTGTCGGCCGCTACGCCGAGGAGATGGCCGACGTCATCACCGTCCACACCTCGCCCGTCAACCTGGGCAAAGGCGCTGCCGTGCGGCTGGGGATCTCGTACGCCACCGGCGACATTGTCATCATTCAGGATGCCGACCTGGAACTGGATCCGGCCGAGTATGTGCAGATCCTCGAGCCCATTGTAGCCGGGCAGGCCGACGTGGTCTATGGCTCGCGCTTCCTGGGGCGCGACAACCGGGTCCGACTCCGCACCCGACTGGCCAACCGATTCCTGACAGCGCTCACCAATCTGCTCTTCCGGGCGCGGCTGACCGACATGGAAACGGCCTACAAGGCCTTTCGCCGCGAGGTGGTGGCTGGACTCAAGCTGCGCTGCGTCCGCTTTGACTTTGAACCCGAGATCACAGCCAAGCTGCTCCGCGCCGGATACTCGATCCACGAGGTGCCCATCCGCTACACACCCCGCACCCAGGACGAAGGCAAAAAGATCGGCTGGATCGACGGCATGGAAGCCATCTACACCCTGCTGCGCTGCCGATTCACCGACAAATAGCCCCGCATCCCGCTTCAGGACGCCCAATTTCCATCCTGCCCAACCCACCTGCTCGGCCACGAATTCGACGAATTACACGAATTCATCATCCTCCCGTCCATGCGTAGGGGCGAGGCATTCCCGGTCGAGATTGCACTCCCCAGGGCTTGTGCCCGAGCGCGAAACGCCGCCCTGGTTTGCTTTTCCTGGGAATGCCTCGCCCACCATAGGCCGCCCTCCGAGATGGGGCCGTGTGCAGGGGCGCGGCACGCCGTGCCCGCCCACCCCACCACCTCGGCCACGAATTCGACGAATTACACGAATTCATCATCCTCCCGTCCATGCGTAGGGGCGAGGCATTCCCGGTCGAGATTGCACTCCCCAGGGCTTGTGCCCGAGCGCGAAACGCCGCCCTGGTTTGCTTTTCCTGGGAATGCCTCGCCCACCATAGGCCGCCCTCCGAGATGGGGCCGTGTGCAGGGGCGCGGCACGCCGTGCCCACCATCCACCGCCGCCCAAATTTGCCAGATCGCCTGCTTTGGGGCATACTGTAGTTCGACGTCCTAACGAACACAAGAAAGGACAGGGCTCGAATGCAGCCGCAGTCAAGCGCCGGCCCCTCCCAATCAATCCTCCACGTCCGTCCGGCCCACATCGACCCGGCCCGATTGCGCCTGTACCAACGCGCCATCTGGATCGCCGTCATCGGCAACGGCGCGCTGGCCCTGGCCAAAGGCGCGGTCGCCGCGTCCTCGGGTAGCACGGCGGTGCTCGCCACCGCCGTCGACTCGGCCTCGGATCTCATCTACTCCCTTTTCATGGCCTGGGGCCTTTGGGGCAGCCAGCAACCCGCCGACGAATCCCACCCCCAGGGCCACGCCCGCATCGAGCCGGTGGTCAGCGCCGGAATCGCCCTGATGATGGGCGTGGCCGGATTCGAAGTGGTCAGGCAAGCGCTCGACCGCCTGACAGGCGAGCCATCCACCTTTGCCTCAGGCTGGCCGGTGGCCGTTCTCATCGGCAGCGCCCTGGTCAAGGTGGTTATGTACCTGGTGGTCCGCCGGGTGGGGCAACAGGCCCACAGCCCAGCCATTGCCGCCTCGGCCCAGGACAACCTGGTCGACGTGATCTCGGCCGGCACGGCGCTGGTCGGCGTGGTGGCTGCCCGCTGGATTCACCCCCACGCCGATCCGATCGCCGGCCTCCTCGTCTCCCTCTGGATCTTTCGAAATGCCGCCAGCATCCTGCTGGAAAATCTGGGCTACCTCACTGGCCGGGCCGCCGAGCCCGAGATCTTGGAACAAATCGTGGCTGCTGCCCGCCAGGTACAGGGCGTGACGGACGTCCATCAGGTGATCGCCGATTACGTGGGCCCCCAGGTGCGGGCCGAGCTCCACGTCGACGTGGACGGCGAAATCTCGTTTCTCTTTGCCCACCAGATCAGCGATGCCGTGCGCGACGCAGTCGAAGCACTGGACGAGGTGGACCTGGCCTATATCCATGTCGAGCCGGCGCAAGTGCACCCAGAGGGGCCGGGGCCCGGCGCCATGCCAGGGTCGTGACCTGCCCTTGCCGGGCCACTCCCGGATTTGCCTTTGACGGTTCAACCTCTAATTTGACAAGCTGCAATTCTGGTAGCATACTGTAGACAGCGCCAGAGGGCGGCGCCTGGGGACGGCGCCTGCAGGCTGCGTCGGATCGGTGTTCCCAATGGCATAGCCCATTCAGGGTCCCCATGCCGGACCCGAAATCATGTGACCCACGGAATCGCCAGCCCGAACCACGGCGAGGGGCAAGTAGGAAACAACAACATATCTATTGCCGCTGTGATCGACCTCCTGGAATCCCGCGGGGTGATAAACAAGTCCAGGCTGTAGGCCCACGGCACACCGTGCCTGCCCGCCCCACCCACAGGAATCCCCTGAAGAACGCCCCATTCGTAAAATTCGTGCCCTTCGTGGCCAAACTCCCTCCGGCCACCCCACCACCTCGGCCACGAATTTCACGAATTGCACGAATTCATCGCCGTCCGCCGACCGTGCCCACCATCAGATATGATGAAATCGCGCCAAATACTTGCAAATCACAAGAATTCTGGTATAATAGTCACAGGATCGTGTGCGCCGGAATTCCGGCGAAATGCAAGCGCGCGTGGAGGAGGCAGGCGAATGACCGACCAGTGGAATAGAAATGGACAGCAGCAAGCCGCGTACGCCCGGTTGCTCAACAGCTTTCGCCAACCCAAACGCTGGACCGAATTGCCCGCCGATGTACCCTGGCAACAGTTCTTGGGCCGTCCGCCCGAGCAAGCGCTTCAGCTCTTTCTCGATCTGGGGTACCTGGAATATCCCGACCGCGACCTGCCTGCTCGGGCCAAACTGCGCCGGCTCTCCATGGCCGAATTGCGAGACCTCCTCAAAGAGCGTAAGCTGCGTACCCTCGGTCGCAAGTCCACCCTCATTGCCCGCCTCCTGGAAAACGACCCCGAGGGCATGGAAACCGTCACCCAAGAGCTGAACCCGCTGCAATGCACCGAAGCGGGCTGCTCCATCGTCGATGCTTTTCTGGCTTCGGGAGGATCGCTGGAGGGCCTCGAATCCAGCCGTGCCGCGTGGGACGAGCCCGCCTCGCCCGCCCTGCCCTTTGCCTGGATCGCCGACCGATTCAGCCCAGGGGCACCGGATGATCACACCGAGTTGGAGGCCGACCCGGACGACTTTCTCCCCCTGGCTGAAGAAGCGCCGGCCTCCGATGCCGCCCACCACCTGCAACAGGGTCACGCCTATGGGGCTCAGGGAGATCTGATTCAAGCCCTGCTGGAATTTGACCTGGCCATCGAGGCCGATCCCCAGAACCCAGAGGCCCATCTCTGGCGGGCGGTCACTCTCCAGCGCCTGGGCGACCATCGTCAGGCCCTCTCCGATCTCAAAAAAGCCCATGACCTCAACGGCGACAGCCCCGAAATCCTCGTCGAGTATGGCAACATCTACCTGGCCCTCGACCAATGGCAGCTCGCCGCTGCCCAGTACGATCTCGCCCTGGCTCAAGATCCCCAGCGGGCCCAGGCCTTCCACAACCGCGGCGTGACCTACGAGCGGCTGGGCCAACCGGCCGACGCCCGCGCCGATTTCGAGCGGGCCCTCCAGATCGATCCCCACGCGCCCGAATCGCACCTGGGGTTGGCCGTCGCCTGTGACCGATTGAACGACCGGGCTCAGGCCATGGCTGCCTACCAGACCGCCATCGAAAAAGCAGGCCGGGGAGCCCTCGCCGACCAGGCCCGCGCTCGCCTGCAAAAGCTGTCCGACTCGACCTGAACGCCCACCGACCCACCCAACGCTCGCCCCGAGACCCCACACCCACCCTGGCCCGCTGCGGCCCCACCGGCCATTGGCCAACTGACCAGCCCGATACTGGCCGACTGGCCGATGCGCCCTTGGGGCAAATGATGTATCCTATCCGAGTATGCGGGCCACACCCTCCACGGACCGTCCATGGGTGGATGGGACTGCGAAAAGTCGTGTGTAGAAACAAGGGAGGAGTACAGAAATGGAACCGAAAACTCGGAATATCGTCATCGTCGTCGCGGTGCTCTGCCTCATCGCCTGCTGCTGTGTGCTGACCGTAGGCGGTGCCTTGGCCGGCAACTGGCTGATCCGCACCCGCGAATTGGGCGTGGACTGGGAGCGAGAATGGCGAGCCGGGGAACAGCCGGGCGCCGTCAGCCCGCAGCGATTTAGCCAGACCTTTGTCGTTGGCGACACGCCCACCATCGACGTGGAGAACTTTGCCGGCAAGATCACCGTCCGCGCCGGAGAGGCGGGTACCATCCAGGTTTTGGCCGAGAAAAAGGCGTAGACCGCCCCCCGGCTGGATGCCATACAAATCCAAATGGGTCAAAAGGGCGACACCGTAACGGTCAAAAGCCGGGTCTCGTCGCCCTCTCTCAGCAACGTCTCTGTCGATCTCGAGATCACCGTGCCCGCCAACAGCCAGGTCACACTGCGCACTGGAGCGGGCGAGGTCACCCTCACGGGCATCCAGAGGACGCTGGACGTCTCCACGGGCGCCGGCACGGTCCGTGTCCGAGACGCCCAGGGGCCGGCCCGCATCGAAACGGGCGCCGGCACCATCGACTATGACGGATTGCCCACAGGCGAGAGCCGGATGCACACAGGAGCGGGAACCATCTCCATCGCCCTGCCCCGCGAGGCGAACTTGCAGATCGACCTGAACACCGGCCTGGGCAGGATCGACACCCAGATCGATGTGGACGGACAGGTTTCGCCCACCAAGGTTTCCGGCCTCATCGGCACCGGCGCCGACGGCGCCTTGACGGCCAACACCGGGGTGGGTGCCATTTCCATCCGCTACCGCTAGGCCAGAACGCAATTCGCGGCAAAAGCCGGCCCTATCTCAAAAGGGCGCCCCTTGTGGGCACCCTTGCGCATCAACTTGACAAGATTGGGCCGGGTTTACGACGATCGACCAGATCATGTCGTCTCGTACACAACCGGGTTTCGGCCGGGCGACGCACTGATTTCGAGGGGACCGGGGGCGTTAGGCCCCCGGCGCGGGGGTGTGGGGGTGCGCGGGCACCCCCACAAATTCCCTGCGCTGCAGAAAGGCACGATTCTCGAGGGATTAGACGTGCGGGTGGGGCATTTCGGCGGACATCCAGAGTAATGGGCCCCGCTTTGGCCTGTCTACACAGGCAAGCGAGGGCGACGGCATTGTCTGGCCTCGCAAGGCTTGCCGCTAGCCTATACAAACCTGTGCATCTGTCCGCTTCTTCTCAAAATCCTTGAATGGATGTATCTGCTCAATAAATAGTGGGTAAAGTTGATGCGCCGAGTCCACAGAGTCGTAGGAAATGTCTGTTACCATATGAATCAGGCTGAGCATGATCACAGAATCGGCACTCTGACAACTTGACACCCCGAATTATTGAGTTGATACGAATGGATACATAGGGGCGCCCTTTGCCTGCAGCCGTGGATTTCCGCGCCAGCCCGTCGGGTGCGTGGGCACTCGCAGCGGGACACTAGATCAGCGCTTCCACCTTTCGCTGAAAATGAGTGATATGCTCCTGAATCAGCCGCTCCGCAAGCTGTTCGTCCCGCCCCTTGACCGCCTCCAGAATGTCCCGGTGTTCTTCTACGTTACTGCGCACACTCCCCATCCGATCCAAAGCAAAATAGGACAGGCGGTAAATCAACGTATACATATCGTCCAGCGCTCGGGCCAGAAAGCGATTTCCCGACGCCTCGTACAACATCTGATGGAATTGGCGGTCCGCCGCCAGCAGGGCCTTGTTATCCCCTTGGCGGAACACCCGGTCAAAATCGCGCAAAAGCTTTTCCATACCCTCCACCTGCTCGGGCGTGACCCGCCGGGCCGCAAATCGAACGCACATCCCCTCTAGCGTCTTGCGCACCTCAAAGATCTCGGCCATGGTCGCCGCCGTTGCCGTGCGCGACACGTGCCACCGATTTCGCTGCTTGACCACCATGCCCTCTTCGGCGAGTTTGTCCAACACCTGCCGGACCACCGTCAGACTTCCGCCCACATCGCGGACCAACACCGCCTCATCGATGGGCTGGGTGGGGTCCACCTCCAGATCCAGGATCTTTTGTTTAATCACAGCCAGCATCTGCTCGACCTGTTGCATCTGTCCTTACCTCCTTATCAGACCGCAAAGGTGATGAATTCTCACCAAAAGTATACTCGCGATCGGCCCTTTGCGCAAGCCGACCCCCAACCCATAATTGCCAAACCGCACCCTACCGTAAAGGCGCCTCTCTTGAGCGCCAATGGGCATCAAGGTAAGCGATTTGAAAAGCAAGCGATAGCCCATGGGCCCGCCAAAAAGTCCGACGGAAAGCCTCGCGGAGACAAAACCAAGGGCGTCGCCCCCGCGGAAGCGGGGGCCCATTCCTTTGGATGCCCGCTTCCGCGGGCATGACGAGGCTGACGGAATCTACTTTCCTGTGGCCCCTCTTAACTTGATGCACATGGGGTGCATGTTGTGGACGCCCCTGCCGACGCGGATCGCCAGACCACCGCCCGGCGGTTGCCGCATTGAGTCGATCGCTTGTTGACGCCCGCCGCAAAATATGGTATATTCCTGCATCACTCTAGACGCACCGAATGCCTGATAATCCACGGAAGACATGCGGTAAAAAGTCAAGTGGCACTTTGACATTGAAATAGGCTTTCTTT
>CAYVLO010000114.1:0-8986 GCA_964452125.1 uncultured Anaerolineaceae bacterium
TCAGCAGCAGGGTGATCAGCGGGCTGGAAATCATCAGCGCAGCGTAGGCCAGGGCCAGTCCGACGATATTGATCCAGCGGGGTCGGTGGAGGGTGGCCCACGTCCCCCATAACACCAGGGGCACAAAGATATAGGCCACCGACTCGGAGAGGGCGGCCCGCACATAGAGATCGACCAGTCGGTAGGGGATGACCATATAGGCCACCGCGGCGACCAATCCAGCCTGCCGACTCAGGACCCGTTTGACAAAGCCGTACATGGCCAACCCGGAGGCCATCACCGACAGGGCAAAGACGGCCTTGATGGCGTCGGTGAATCCCAGGCCCAACAGGTGAAAGGCCTCGGCCAAGTAGGTGGGCAGGGGTCCATAGATGTTAAAGAAGGGATAGCCGTAGCCAAAGGCAAAGTCGGGCTGCCAGCGGGGGAAAGGGATGCCTTCGGCAATCCCCTGGTCGAGCTCGAACAGAAAATAGACGCTGTGCCGCGCATCGTGGGCATCCCAGGGATAGCCGGGTTGCAGCAGCGGGCCGATGCTGAACAGCGAAAATAGGATCACCAGCAGGATGTAGGGATCTATGCGCGACGCGCTTTTTCTCATCCAGGACATGCTATTCCACTACCTGTAGTCTCAAAACCGGCTCGTCTCGCCCGGCGATAGCCACCCGCTCGCCCGTATCCAGCAGATACAGCCCCACGGCCAAATGGTGGATGCTGGAAACCGCCGGGCCGTCCAGGGCGAGTTCGTGGCGGTCAACGACAATCTCCCCGGGGCGCCAGGTGGCGGTCGGGCATTCGCCGCCGCAAGGTTGGGCGTCGCGTTGGGCCAGCTTGGCCTCATCGTCGGTCAGGACGTGGACAAAGACCGTGTACTCCTCGGCGATGGGCTGGGTGGTCTGCCAGGTCAGGGTCAACACCAGCGTGGGCGTGATCTCGGTGGCTGGGGCCACCTGATAGTCCAAGAGCGCCAGGGTGGGCGCTTTTTCCGGCGCGAGCTGGAAAAAGGCGGCCGGTTCCGGACCGGGATCGACCTGGGTAAAAGAGGGCGCCAGATACGGGTAACTGGCCAGGATCACCAGGGCGATCAACCCTGCCCAGGCAGGGGGTTGGGCCAGGGGGCGGCTGGCGCGGATCACCATGCCGGCAAGATAGGCCAGGGGCAGCCCGGCGAGCGCCAGAATCTGCCAGGGCCAGGCGACGAACCGCTCGAATGCCGTCAATTTCCACAGGGGAGCCGAAAGCGGCAGGGTCAGAAAGAGGACCGCTGCCAGCACGATCCCCCAAAACAGAAATGCCCGATTTAACGGCAGGTGGGCTGCCGGGGTAGGGTCCTCGCCGGGTTCTGTGGCCGATTCGTCTCGGCGGGCGATCCACAGGGCGACAGCGACGAGGGTGAGCCCCACGCTGGCTACACCCAGTTGGTAGGAGGATGCTGGACCCCAGGCAGCCGACAGAAGCTGAAAGGGCGCCAGGAAAGAGTCGGCAAAAGATGGCCCTGACGCATCTGGAGCCAGGAGCCGCAGCGCCGCCAGGAGCAGCCCCAGCGATGCGGTCAGCCAAATCGCCAGCCGTCGCCCCCGTTGGTTGAGGATGGCATCGTAGGCGACCAGCACTGGGACAAAGAGCGCCGTCAAGCCGGGGTGGGTCCAAAAAGCGCCGGCCATCGCTGCCAATCCGACGAGCGATCCGGCAATCCTCGAACGGAGACGGTGCTCTGCGATTCGGTCGACGGCCCAGAGGGCCACGGGCCAGAGAGCCCAAAGCCAGCTTTCGGCATAGGCGCCCCGCCCATAGACGGTGTGGAGGTGCCAGGGCAGGTAGGTGTAGACGACGGAGGCCAGAACAGCCCCCTGGTTCCCGAGCCATTGGCGCGTCCAGGCATAGACCGCCAGGGCGCCCAGGGCAAAGGCCAGCCCATAGCCCCATTTGATGGCCTGAATCCCGCTGCCTGTGAGTTGCAAAAAGGGCCAGGCTAGCAGATAGGGCAGCCGATCTTCGCCTTCAGGGGATGCCACGTCCCCTACCCCCTGGGCATCTCCGGAAAGGTGCTGGACGTGGAAGGTCGGCAGGTAGCCGCTCTCCACCTCAAAGAATCCGGGGTAGGTCAAGGGCGCGATGGCCAAGACGGCCAGCAGGAGAACAAGAATCCCATACAGCTCCCCACGCTTCTTCCAAGGCATGGATCAGGCCTCCAGAACCACTTCGACTTTGGACCGAATGCGGGTCACCGCTTCGGAGGGCGAGAGGGGTGCGTCCAGCAGTCGCAGATAGAGGTAGAGAAAGACGTCGCGGATAGCGGCGGTGACCGGCACGGCGAGCAACATGCCCCAGAAACCGGCCAGATACCCGCCCATGACCAACACGATCATCACCAAGGCTGGTTGAAGTTGGACGCTCTTGCCGGTGATCCGGGGTACCAGGACGGTGTTTTCGACCACTTGAATGGCCAGAAAAGCGACCGCCACCCAGATAGCTGACACGGGCTCGGTAGCCAGGGCCACCAGCAGGGCCGGGATGGCGCCCAGAAAGGGGCCGATGTTGGGCAGCACTTCGAACACGCCCGCGACCACACCCAACACCGGGGCAAAGGGCACACCAATGAACATCAGCGACGCCGTGGCCAAGACCCCGACAAACAGGCACAGCAGCAGTTGGCCGCGCACATAGGCGCTGAGCACGTCGTCGATCAGGCCCATCAGGCTTTGGACGTCCTCGCGGATCTCGGGGTGGAGTAGCTTGGACAGGCCTTTGGAGACGGCGGTCTCGTCTTGCAGGATGTAAAAAAGCCAGAAGGGGATGATGACCAGACTGATGATAAAGTTGAGCGAACTGAACACCGTGCGCAGCATAGCCGTCAGGGCGTTCCTGATCTGATTCAGCCCCTGCTGCGCAATATCTGCCAAGTTGGTCTCGATGTCCTGTTTCCAGGTCTCGGGGATGTTGGCTCGGTACCAGGCCAGGCCGTCTTCCAGCAGCTTTTCCAACTGGGTGGACAGGTAGGGGATGCGCTCGACAAAGGAACTCACCTGCTCCCCAAGCACAGGCACGACGAAAGCGAGGACGCCCGCCAACAACAGGAGAAAAAGAAGGTAGGTCAGCAAAATGGCCACGGAACGCGCGGCCCGGTGGCCGCGAAGGGGAGGCGGCATGCGCCTTTCCAGCCAGCGCACCAGTGGCAAAAGAAGATACGCGGCGACCATACCCAAGATGAAGGGCAGGAGGACGGGGCGCGCGGCCAAAAGCATGGACAGCACAACCACGCTGGCGGCCAGCCAAAGCAACATCCGTTTAAAGCGAGCTGTGGACAGGAACGTCAGGTTCATAGGCGGTTGCTCATTCGGTACATGCCTGAATCATCGGGGCGATGGGCCCCGGACTGGGTTTTCCTGGTTGCCAATGGGCCAGAAATTCCACATTGCCAGCAGGCCCGGTGATGGGCGACCGGATCAACCCCAGGAGGCCCATTCCCTGGCTGGTGGCCCAGCCGATCAGATCCTCCAGAACAGCCTGGTGGACTGCTGGGTCCTGGACGACGCCGCCTTTGATGCGGCTCCTTCCCGCCTCGAACTGGGGTTTGATCAGCGTCACCATCGACGCTCCAGGCTTGAGCCAGCGGGCGGCCATTGGCACGATCAGCTTGAGCGAGATAAAGGAGGCGTCGATGGTCACCAGGTCCACTGGCTCGGGCAGCGCTTCCAGATAGCGGGCGTTGGTGCGGTCCATGATCACGACGCGGGGGTCCTGTTGCAGCTTCCAGGCCAACTGACCATAGCCCACATCGATGGCATAGGCGCGCGCGGCGCCCCGCTGCAATAGACAGTCGGTAAAGCCCCCCGTCGAAGCGCCCACATCGGCCACAACCCAATCCCGCACGTCGAGCTGAAAGGCGTCCAGCGCGGCCGCCAACTTGTATCCCCCACGGCTGACGTAGGGCAGGCTGCCTTCCACCGCAACATCGGCTGTGGTAGGCACCCGCGTCCCCGGTTTGTCCACCGGGCGGTCGTCCACGCGCACCCGCCCAGCCATGATCAACCGCTGCGCCTGTTGACGGCTTTCAGCCAATCCACGATCGACGACCAAGACGTCGAGCCTTTCCTTGCGAGTTTTCATAGCAGGGATAGAATACCCGCAAGCAGGCGAAAAGTCAAGACTCGGCTGGGGGGTTCATTAGGGTTTGCAAAGTTGGTTATTCAACATGATTTGGCGCTCGCCACCCCCGAGCGAGGGACTTTGCGCGTGGGGTCAAGTTACCCGGAAAGCTGAAACGCACCCTCCTGGAACAACCAGGGCTCTGGCGTGTGCATGTTTGCGGGTTCTGTGCTATACTGATCCAGTTTTCCAATTCTCGGGCGAGACTTGGCATGGAACAGAGCACAAAACAAAAACGAAACCAGCGGATTTCCTGGCTGATCAACCTGGCGGGCGTCTTGGCCTTTGGCTTTATTCTCTATCTGGGAGGGGTCGAAGCCTGGCAACAGATCATCCATGGCGATTGGCGATTTGTGCTGGCAGCGGCAGCTGTGACCCTTTTGTGGAACCTCGTGGCGGCATGGCGGTGGTCAATTATCGCCAAACATCTGGTCGACTTGCCCCAGGGTGTCCCCTTTCGCTACTACTTTACCTACCACATGTTGGGCATGTTCATCGGGCAGGTGGTGCCCATCACCGTGGGCATGCTGGGGGGACGGCCCGTCGCCCTGAGCCTCTCCCGGGGCGTAAGCCTCAAGCGCGCGGGGCTCTCGGTGTTCGTAGACAAGCTGTTTGACCTGCTTCTGGCGCTGTTGCTGGCCCTCCCCATTGCCCTCTTTTTGGTCAAGTGGATCGGCCTGGCCCTGGCCCTGTCGCTCATGGGCGCCGCCGCCCTGGGCGCCCTGGTGTTCATCCGGCTCGAATTCGAACGGGGCATCGTCCTGGTGGGCAAGATCGGCGAACGCCTGAGCAAGCCCCTGGCTCGACTGCCGATTTTCGGGCCCCGGCTGGTCCGCCGCATCCCGGATCAGTTCCACCGCCTGACCACCACCACGTTGTTGCCCAACCGATTGGCGGCGAGAACCTATCTCTTGACTCTGGCAATGTATTTCTTGCTCTGGGCCCGGCTGTACCTGATTTCCCAGGCCCTAAACCTCAACATTCCCGCGTACCTATTGGCCATGGGCATCAGCATCACCCAACTGGCCCTTATCTTTTCGGTGACACCTGGTTCGCTGGGATTCCTCGAGGGGGGATGGGCCGCGGTGTTGGGCCTGGGAGGGCTGAGCGTCGACCAATTCTCGATCTTTGTGATCGGTCGCCGCGCCTATGTCCTGGTCTTTACGCTGATAAACACCCTGCTGGCCTTTGGCTGGATCCGCGAGAGCCCGGCACGCCTCTTCCGAGAGGTCCTCAGCGCCTCCCGCAAAGGGGAGATCGAGACCACCGAAATTATCATCGATCCAAACCTGACCCATCCATCCTCTCTTGAAGGTCCGTTGGGGAATGGAGAATAGCCGCTCAGAGGGGCATGCCCATCTCCAGGGTTAAATAGGCGCGTAGGGCCACCATAGCCGAAACTTCCAAAATAGCCAGGGCAGCGCCCACCGTGAGAGGCACCAGCGCCTCCTTCCAGGTGCGCGCCATCCCCTCGCGGCGCAGGGCCACGGCGGCGATGAGGGAATTGATCAAGATCAGCATCATCATCACCCCAGCGCTGCTCAGCACAGCCAGAGGATAGAGCAGAAACTCGACGCCCGAGAGGAGCGCCAGAATCAAGAGCGCCATCACCGGCATCAGAGCCAAGATCTGCCACAGGTTGTCAAACACCGGCTGCCGGGTCGTCTCCTGCCAAATGGTGAAATTAAAGATGGGAAAGACAAACGTGACCAGGGCCAGGCCATTCAGCAGTCCCGTCGTCAGCCGCAGCCAATTTCTTGGCTCGTACAAGTGAATAGCATTGGGGAAAAACGTCAGGTAGGAATTCAGCCCATCAAAGCCCCAAAAGCCAACAAACAGCACCAGAACTCCCAGCACCGGCACCGGCGGCAGGCGCGAGGCGCGGCGCCGGCCCAGGACGAGCATGGCGACCAAACCAACGATGGCGCCCAGAAACGTACCGGTACAACGGGCGCACAGAGGAGATTGGCGGTCGCCAATAACAAAGGAGCGGTCCGGAATGCGGTGGCAGATTCCATACCCGATGAGGTCGGCCTTGTCCAACAAGGTCACGGGCGGAAACAGAGCGAATAAAAGAATGATCGTGACCGCTACGGCCATGGCAACGACCACACACCCCCGGCGCTGGGGAGGGCCCGTTTGGGGCTCTACAGAGTTGTACTCCAACGATGGCTTCCTTTCGACCCTTTCTTCCCCCACCCCGTCGGGCTTTTGGGAGGTGGGTATTATACACGCAATATCGGGATTTGACCAACCTTTCGTTTTGGGAAAATTGCCAAGACGTGGTAGAATTCCCAAATAAGAAACGTCCGGCAAGGAACCCATCGAATGTCCGTCCTAACAGATCTATTCATTCTCATCATCGCCCAGGAGATCGCCGCGACCCAGCCGGAGAAGGCGATCTGTGGGCGCCAGCGCGAGGATCCCACATGACTATCGTTCTTGGAATTGACACAGGCGGCACCTACACCGATGCCGCATTGGTAGACCACGACTCGGGAGAGGTTCTCTTTTCGGCCAAGGCCCTCACCACACGTCGCGACCTGGCCATTGGCATCAGCCAGGCCATCGACGCCGTCTTTCATCGGCCGGCAGGAGCGCCCCTCTTCCCTCAGCCCGCCGATGTCGAGATGGTCTCCCTGTCCACCACGTTGGCCACCAACGCCATCGTCGAGGGCCAGGGCAGCCCCATCTGCCTGATTTTGATCGGCTATGACCCCGATTTGATCGAGCAATACAGCTTTCAGGACGAACTGGTGACCGAGAACATTGTCTACGTCGCCGGCGGGCACGACATCCACGGCGACGAAGTGGCGCCCCTGGATGAGGCGGCATTACGGGAGGCTGTGTTGCGCTATCGGCCCGAAGTCGAGGCCTTTGCCGTATCGGGCTACTTTGGCGTGCGCAACCCGGCCCACGAACTCCGCGCCCGTGAGATCATCGAGGAACTGACCGGGCTATCGGTCACCTGTGGCCACATGCTCACCAGCCGCCTGGACTCGATACGGCGGGCGACCACCGTGGCCCTTAACGCCCGCTTGGTGCCCCTGCTCCAGGAGCTGATCCACACCCTGCGCCACATCCTGACCGAACGCTCCATCCACGCTCCGCTTATGGTCGTCAAGGGGGATGGGTCGTTGGTGCGCGCCGAATGGGCCATGCAACGCCCCATCGAGACCATCCTTTCCGGCCCGGCTGCCAGCGCTGTGGGCGCCTGGCAACTGGCCCACAGGAACGGCGAAACCGAACCCTCACTGGCCAACGGCGACCTGTGGGTCGTGGATGTGGGCGGAACGACCACCGACATCGCTGGCCTTCGTGAGGGTCGCCCCTATCTCAATCCCCTGGGCGCCCAGGTGGGCCGGTGGCGAACCATGGTCGAAGCGATCGACGTATACACCGTGGGACTGGGCGGCGATAGCCACGTCCGGCTGGATGGGGCTAGGCATCTCGCCATCGGCCCTCGCCGCGTCGTACCGCTGAGTCTTTTGGCCCTCGAACACCCCGAGGTCATGGCCGAGCTTGCCAGTCAAGCCACGGTGCCGCCCCGGCACGAACTGGCCGCTCAGTTCATCCTGGCCCGGCGAACCCCCACCCGCACGTTGCGGGGCGATGAGCAATTCATCCTGGAGCGCCTGACCAAAGGGCCGACCCCCCTGACCTACTTGACCCAGCAATTCCGGCTGGGGGCTATGGTGTTACAACACGTCGAGGGGCTTGTCGCCGAGCGCCTTGCCCTCCAGGCAGGGTTCACGCCCACCGACGCTTTGCACGCCCTGGGCCGCCTTGATCTGTGGAACAGCGAGGCCGCCCGGCTGGGGGCCGAGATCCTGGCCAAAATCTGTCGTATCTCGGTCCAAGAGCTGTGCCAGGCGGTGATTGAGGGGGTCTCTCAGCAGGCCGCCCAAGCGCTGGTCACCAAAGTACTGAGCGACGAGCAACAGCCACCGCGGTGGGAGGAAGAGCCGACGGCGCAACGGCTTCTGGACCGCGCCCTGAGCGAAAACCACAACAGCGATCTGAGCCTTGCCTTTACCCTGCGGCGACCGGTGGTGGCTATCGGCGCTCCAGTGCAAGCCTACATGCCCCGCGTCGCCGAAAAACTGAACACGCACCTGCTCATCCCACCCCATGCCGAGGTGGCCAACGCGGTGGGAGCGGTGACGGGTGGCGTGGTGCAACGGTACCAGGTCCTCATTGCACCCCAGCAGGAAGCAGACACCCTCCGGGTCCACCTGCCCCAGGGCGTGAAGGACCTGGCAAACCTGGACGATGCCGTGGCCTATGCCGAGACACAGATGATCCCCTGGCTCAAGAACCAGGCCCATGACGCCGGAGCCGCCCAGGTCGAGATCCAGGTGAACCGCGTCGACCAGAACGTCGCCGTCAGTTCAGGCTGGGGTGGACAGATCTACCTGGGCACCGAACTCACGTTCACAGCTATCGGGCGACCCAGCCCCGCCGTCCTGGCCCAGAAAGGGTAAATTCAGCTCGGGAAAGTAGACGGGGCGTTCATCTGCCTCCACGACCCTGTAGGATAGGAAGAAAGACCATGAAGCGATTCATTGCTGTGGCCGGGAACGTGGGCGTCGGCAAGTCCACGCTGACGCGTCTGCTGAGCGAATACCTCTGCTGGGAGCCCTTTTTCGAGGCGGTGGACGACAACCCCTACCTGCCCGATTTTTACCAGGACATGCGGACCTGGTCTTTTCACTCTCAGATCTATTTTCTGGCGCGGCGGCTGGGCCACCACCGGCAGATCGTCGAGCGGCCGGGCACCGTCGTTCAGGACCGAACCGTGTATGAGGATGCCGAGATCTTTGCTCGCAACCTGCACCTG
>CAYVLO010000115.1:0-7709 GCA_964452125.1 uncultured Anaerolineaceae bacterium
CGAAGCGCCAGGACGCTTGCTTGCGCAGGTTTTTTGCGGCAGCAAGCGTCCTGCCGAGACAGGCACGCACTCCAAAGTTCGCTTTCTTAATCAGGCATCATTATCGCAGTGATATTGTAAATGCGGTCGCCCTGCCTACTATGGGCAAGGGCTGTATCTACCCGTCCCTGGTCGATCACCAAACGCGACAGATGAGCCCTTTGAGATACGCCGACTCGGGAAAGGTGAGCAGCACCGGGTGGTCGGCGCCCTGGGCCAGCCATTCCAGGATCTGCACATCTCGGCCCGCGTCCACGCTGGCGCCAAAGACGATCTTTTGAAAGAGATCGGCGCTCACCAATCCGGAACAGGAAAAGGTGACCAACAGTCCCCCTGGGCGCAAGATCTGCATTGCCACAAGATTCAGGTCTTTGTATCCCCGAGTCGCATCCATGACCTGAGACTGCGATTTGGCGAATTTGGGCGGGTCGAGGATGATCAGGTCAAACGTACGCCCTTGGCGGCGGTACTCGCGGAGCTGCTGGAACAGATCGGCGTTGACCATCTCTTGGGCAGGGCATCGGTTCAGAAGCAGATTCTCCCCGGCCAACTCCAGGGCGTCGGCGGATGAATCGACGTTGATGACCGAATGGGCGCCTGCCTGTCCGGCATAGATGGCAAACCCACCGGTGTAGGCAAAGGCATTCAAGACCTCGAGTCCCCAACAATAGGCCGCCGTCCGTTTCCGGTTTTCCCGCTGATCCAGATAGAACCCGGTTTTATGGCCGTTCTTCACGTCCACCCAAAAGTGGTGGCCGTGCTCCACGATCTCAATTCGGTCGGGGGGAGGGCTGCCCCAGAGCTGCGTTTTTTCCAGCCTGAGCCCTTCCTTGCGGCGCACATCCACGTCATCTCGCCCATAGATGCCTTTCGGTGTGAGCAGCTCGGCGAGAAGGTCCACCATCTCGCTTTGTCGTCGGGCCATTCCCAGCGTCAAGCACTGGACCACCAGCCAATCGGCATAGCGATCTACGATCAGTCCTGGCAGCCCGTCGGATTCGGCCGAGACGAGGCGATAGGCATTGGTGGCTGGGTCGGCGGCGAGGCTTGCGCGACCCTGGATCGCTCGTTCCAGGCGCCCACGCCAAAAAGCCGTGTCCACGCTCTCCTCTGGATCCCAGGAGAGCAATCGCACGACGATTTGAGATCGTCGGTTCAGAGTTCCGTGCGCCAGGAATGACCCATCGACACCGACAACGCGAACCAGTTCTCCATCTTTTGCTGGGCCTTCGATCCGCTGAATGGCGCCGGAAAAGATCCAGGGGTGGCGGTTTTGCACAGGTTTGTCGCGGCCCGGCTTGAGGATGACGGTCGTTGTGACTCGATCCATGCCGTGAGTATAGCACAGCCCCTGCGATTTGCCAAGTAGGTCGTCCTGGCGGTAGTGCGTCTCTTTCCAAACGGGATCGACCTCTGTTTCGGGCCCAGCCTGCGGCATGCAATTTGACGTGTGGCCCTTTGCCTGATACAATAGGGCCACTCCCACGCTTTGGAGGTGCTGGTGTGGCGCAGCAGATGATTTCCCTTTTTGTGAATGGCCAAGAGTGCCATGTACAGGTTGATGAGCGCACGACGCTTCTGCACGTTTTGCGCGATCAGCTTGGGCTGACAGGCGCCAAGGATGGGTGCGGGCAGGGCCACTGTGGCGCGTGTACGGTGATCCTCTCGCCGGTCGAGGGGGGACCGGGCAAGGCGATCAAATCCTGTGTGTACCTGGCCCGGCGCGCCCAGGGGATGTGGGTGGAGACCATCGAGGGATTGGCCCACGGCGACACCCTCCATCCGTTGCAGCAGGCCTTTGTCGATGCAGGAGCCATTCAGTGTGGCTTTTGCACGCCCGGGATGATCCTATCGGCCAAGGCCCTGCTGGACCAAACCCCCAACCCCACACGGGAGGAGATTGGCAAGGCGCTGGAAAAGAACCTCTGCCGTTGCACAGGCTATGCCAAGATCTATCAGGCCATTGAGGCCGTGGCAGCCGGCAAAACCATCCCGACCCCGGTAATCAAGGATGGACACCCTGTGGGCAGCAGCTTGGCCCGGCCCGATGCGGCAGGTAAGGCCACCGGCACGCTCAAATTCACGGCCGACTTGGTGTTTGAGGGCATGCTCTACGCCCGGGTCCTGCGGGCGGACTATGCCCATGCCCGTGTGGTCGAGGTGGACGCCTCGGAGGCGCGTACTCAGCCCGGTGTGGTCGCCGTCCTCACGGCTGCCGACGTGCCAGGCGCCAAAAATCACGGCGTGGTCCGCGCCGATTGGCCGGTGTTGGCCTACGACAAGGTCCGTTTTCGCGGAGACGCGCTGGCTGTGGTCGTTGCCGAAACCGCCAAAGCGGCCGAAGCCGCTCTGCCCTTTGTTCGAGTCACCTACGAACCGTTGCCCATTGTGAGTTCGCCTGAGGCCGCCTTGGCCCCTGATGCGCCTTTGGTCCATGATTCGGGCAATCTGCTCAAAGAGATCCACGTGCAAAAGGGAGACGTGGAAGCCGGGTTTGCCCAGGCGGATGTGATCGTCGAGGAAACCTACCGAACCCCCTTTAGCGACCACGCCTTTCTTGAACCTGAGTGCTCGGTGGCTGTGCCCGAGCCGGATGGGCGGCTGACAGTGTACGTGGGGTCGCAGATCCCCTTTGGCGACCGTCGGCAGGTGGCTGCCAGCCTGGGGCTGGCCGAGTCGGCGGTGCGGATTGTTCACATGCCCATCGGCGGCGCCTTTGGCGGCAAAGAGGACATTGCCGGGCAGATCCACGCCGCACTCGCGGCCCAGGTGACGGGCCGGCCCGTGAAACTGGCCTGGACTCGCGCCGAGTCGCTTCGGTATCACCCCAAGCGGCACGCGACTGTGATCCAGGCCCGGCTGGGGGCGACCCGAGAAGGCCGATTGGTGGCGGCTCAGCTCAAGATCCTGGGCGATACGGGCGCCTACGCCAGCCTGGGGGAGCATGTGATGACCCGGGCGGCGACCCATGTGACCGGTCCTTACGACGTGCCCCATGTGGCTGTAGAATGCTATGCCGTCTATACCAACAATCCTCCCGCGGGTGCGTTTCGGGGCTTTGGAGTGACGCAGGCCCAGTTTGTGTCCGAGTCTCAGATGGACCGTTTGGCCGAGAAACTCGGCCTTCATCCTCTGGAGCTGCGGCGGCGAAATGCGTTGCGTGAGGGGTGGGAGACCTGTACAGGCCAGGTGATGCGCGAGAGCGTAGGCTTGCTTGAGTGCATCGACGAGGTGGATCGGACTGTGACCCGGTTGCAGTCGGAGGGTGAGGCGGTACCAAACGGCAAAGCCCGCGGGTGGGGTTTTGCCTGTGCCTACAAGAACGTGGGACTGGGTGGCGGCGCGCCGGATCAGGCGGGCGCCACTGTCACCTGGCTTGATGATGATCGTGTGCAGGTGTGCGCCGGCGCAGCCGAGGTGGGACAAGGTCTCGTTGCCGTGGCGATGCAAATCGCTGCCGAAGGATTGGGCCTCGCCCCAGAGCGGGTGGATGTTCTCTTGGGGGATACCGATCTGACACCCGATGGAGGGCCAACCACCGCCTCGCGCCAGACCTTTGTGACGGGCAACGCGGTTCTTCAGGCGACCGAGATTCTGCGCCGGCGGTTGGCCGAGGCGGCTGCGGAGGAATTGGGCATAGAGCCCGATGCCCTCGAATTCCGCCAGGGATCTATCTGGTCGCCCGACGGGCGGTCGATGGCGTTGGAGGGCGCAGCCGAATTGGCCCGCCGCGAGGGCCGAGCACTCACGGCAGAGGCCGTGTACCAGGCGCCCGTGACGGCGCCGCTGGGTCAGAAGGGCGACTCTCATTTTGCCTACGGGTTTGGGGCTCAGGCGGTGCAGGTGGAGGTGGACCGGCAGAGCGGGGAGGTGCGCGTTCTGCGGGTGGTTGCCGCCACCGATGCCGGCAGGGCGATCAACCCCTTGGCGGTGGAAGGACAGGCTGAAGGGGCCATTCTGATGGGGATGGGATATGCCCTGACTGAGGAGATGGTCATACAAGACGGCCACGTGTTGTCCGATAGCCTGGCTCGCTATCGCCTGCCGACGGCTCGGCAGATGCCCGAGATTACACCGATTCTGGTGGAACATCCGGTGTCGACCGGGCCGTATGGCGCCAAAGGGGTTGGCGAGATTATCTCCATTCCCACTGCGCCGGCGATCACCAATGCGATTTATCGAGCAATTGGCAGCCGTTTTAGCGCCCTGCCCGTGACGACGGATAAGGTCAAGGAAGCCCTGGGCATCCCAAAAGGATGAATACCGTGACAAACAAGGAAAATGACCTATGACGCGTCGGATTCTGGTGGTGGACGATGAGCCAAGCATTCGCAATTTGCTGAAACAGGTTCTGCAAGAGGAGGGGTATCGAGTCGAGGCTGCCGGTTCGGCGCTGGAAGCCCTGGACAAGTTGGCCGACGAGTCGGTCGATCTGGCCATTGTCGATCTGCTTTTGCCCGGCGCCAATGGTTTGGAGTTGGCAGAAGCGATCCGTATGCTGGACCCCGGCACTCCGGTTGTTTTAATCACGGCTTATGGGTCGATGGCCTTTGAAAGTATAGCATCGCATCCTGCGATCGCTCATTATGTACACAAGCCTTTCGATCTGGATCGGTTGCTAAAAGTCGTCCGATCTCGGGTGTCAGCCTGACGGAAAATCCCGAGGATCGGACGAGTGGGTGAGTAGACTTGACTCTCCATTCCCGTGAGGATTCGATGCCATGCGTTGGATGGCTTTCGCCGGGGCCCCGAAAGGTGACGCGAGCGGGTTGATCCTCGAATGGTAGGATGTTATAATGGGTGCATATCAAGTTGACGAAAGACAAGGAGTTTTTGCCGTGAAATGTGAAGAATGCGGAGCCGAAAATCTCGATACTGCCCGATTCTGCACCAGTTGCGGTGCGATCATGGCAAGCCGGACGGAGACGACTGGAAACCAGACGGGGTTGAGCCCGCTGGATACCGACGTTGAGCATGTTCAACGCGAGTACACCGGGGGCCGTGGGCGCATCAGCTACCGGATCGATGGCACCACTTTGCAGGTGGTCACTATCGAACTCGAACCTGGTGAGGTCATTTATTCCGAGTCCGGCGGCATGTCGTGGATGACGGGCAATGTGGACATGCAGACGCACACGGGCGGCGGCCTGGGAAAGGTCATCAAACGCGCTGTGTCGGGCGAGTCGTTATTTATCACCGACTTTACGGCGCGTGGCGGACGCGGGACCGTGGCCTTTGCCTCGGAATTCCCGGGTAAGATCATCCCCTTTGATTTGGCTCCTGGGCAGAGCCTCATCGTTCAAAAAGATGCGTTCATGTGCGCTGAAAAGAGTGTGGACATGGACGTACATTTTCGTAAGAGATTAGGGGCGGGCTTTTTCGGCGGCGAGGGGTTTATCATGCAACGCGTGACCGGACCCGGCCTGGTCTTTTTGGAGGTCGACGGCGAGGTGGTCGAGTACGATCTCGGGCCGGGTCAGCAGCTCAAGGTGGATACAGGCCATCTGGCAGCCCTGGAGCCCACGGTCGATTTTGATGTGACGATGGTCAAGGGGTTCCGAAACATTCTCTTGGGCGGTGAGGGCATGTTCCTGGCTAGCGTTAAAGGGCCTGGCAAGGTGTGGCTGCAAACGATGCCCATCTCCAAGTTGGCTGCCAAAGTGGCGCAATTCTTTCCGCGCACCGGCAGCAGTAGCTCGCAGGGTGGGGCCAGCCTCGATCTTGGCAATCTGCTGCGAGGAGGATAACTGTGGAACTCGGCGTCGGGCTTTTGCTATTGGTCGTGGGCGCCATCGCGCTCTTGCTTGGCCTGGCTGTGGTCATTGGGCTTGTGGTGTTCCTCTTTAAGCTGGGCGTCATCGGTCATTATGCCCTGAAGGAAAAAGTGCCGGACGAAGGGTCTTATCGCATCGAGCAGAGCCGGGAAGTGGAAGAATAGGGGAGCATGGCCGTCCGGCGGGGATTGGCTATGGCAGCGATGAGGCTCGCTTGGCCGATCCCTTTGTCAAGCGCCGTCGAGTTCCTGTCTGTCTTGGACCGAACCTTGAGATCGTTTTCACGGTGTTTTGTCTGCTTGCCCAAGCTCTGGCGTCGAGATTGACAAAAGGCCGAACATAGGGTATCATCGGGCCATGGTTGAGCAGAACATTCTTCAGAGATGAGGAGCAAAACGTGGATCAGACGGAAAAGTTACTCAAAGAAATCACCAAAGTCAGTGGTGTCTCGGGCTATGAAGAGGATGTCCGCGCTGTAATGCGCCGCTACCTGGAAGGCGTCGCTGACATCGAACAGGACAAAATGGGCAGTCTCATCGGCAAGCACGTCGGTGGCAGTGATCAACCGCGCGTCATGTTGGCCGGCCACATGGATGAGATTGGCTTTATGGTGCGGATGATCAGCGACGAGGGATTCATCAAATTCCTGCCCCTGGGAGGTTGGTGGGATCAGGTGCTTTTGGGACACCGGGTCCTGGTTCGCACCTGCAAGGGCGAGTTGCTGGGTGTGATTGGCGCCAAACCCCCCCACCTGCTGGCGGACGAGGACCGCAAAAAAGTCGTCGAAAAGAAGGACATGTACATCGACGTCGGCGCCAGTTCCAAGGCCGAAGTCGAAGAATTGGGCGTGCGGCCCGGCGATCCCATCATTCCCGTCAGCGACTTTCAAGTGATGGCCAATCCAAAATGGTACTTGAGCAAGGCCTTTGACAACCGCGTGGGCTGCGCCCTTGCTATGCAGGCGTTGCGGCAAGCGGCTGAAACAGGCCATCCCAACACGGTCTATGCCGTGGGCACGGTCCAGGAAGAGGTAGGCCTGAGGGGCGCGAAAACGTCGGCTCATGTCATCGAACCGGACGTAGCCATCATCCTCGAGGTGGACATTGCCGGCGATGCGCCGGGCATCAAGCCGGAAGAATCCGCCGTCAAGATGGGGCAAGGGCCCACGGTGCTGATGTACGATGCGCGCATGATCCCGAATTTGAAGCTGCGAGATCTGGTCATCGACACGGCCCAGGATCTGGGAATTCCTTTACAGTTCTCAGCCATGTCTGGTGGCGCCACCGATGGAGGCATGATCCACATGCACAACGAGGGGGTACCCACGGTAGTGATCGGTGTCCCCACGCGGCATATTCACAGCCACAACGCTCTGCTTCACCGGGATGATTACGACCGAGCGCTGGCGTTGATCGTGGCCCTGGTCCAAAAGCTGGATGCCGTTACGGTGCAAGGGCTGACGGCTTGATGGCAGCGTTGGGCGTGAAGAGGGAACGGCAGCGGTTCGGTCAGACTCTTTTTCGATCTCATTTGCCAAACGGAAGAATGTTTGCTATAATTTCCCGGTTGTTGGACCAGCCCGTTGGTTTGTGGTGCGCTGGCGCCTGGGGAGCCCTGTTCGAGTGAAAAAGAGCGAATCATTCAGTTTGGCTCTGAATATGGGTTGGACCATGCTCTTTTCCCTTGTGCTCCCTCTGCTGATCGGTATTTGGCTTGACAAACGATTCGATAGTTCCCCGTTTTTCGTCTTGGCTGGTGCCTTTTTGGGGATCCTTGCGGCGACCGTAGGGGTGGCGCGCATGGTCTTGCGGACCTTTTCCCAGGTAACCAGTCAACATGCGGGTCAACGTGCAGAAGCGAGCGATGAGGAGGAACCAGGGTAGTGTCAAAGTTGCT
>CAYVLO010000115.1:7719-8914 GCA_964452125.1 uncultured Anaerolineaceae bacterium
TTTCTGGCATTCTTTACGCTTCCCGCTTGCAATCAGCCACAACCACTGCTGGACTTGGCTTCGAGACCGATGCCATCGCAGCCGCTTTCGTGGGTGGTGTCTCGGCAGCAGGCGGCGTGGGCACTATCACTGGCTCCATCATCGGCGCGCTGGTGATCTTGAACCTTTTGCCCTTTCCTGGGGTAGTGCTCCCCGAGATTTCGATTCCGGCCGAGCCTGTATTTGACCTGTTCGGCTTCCCGATCACCAATACGCTCCTGTCGTCGTGGCTGACGATGGTTGTGCTTATCTTGGGATCGTGGCTGGTGACCCGCAACCTCAAAACGGTTCCCGGGCGGCTGCAAGGCGTCTTTGAGATGATCATCGAGGGTATGTACAACCTGGTGGAAGGCGCTGCTGGACGTGAACGGGCGCGCAGGTTCTTTCCGATTGTGATGACCATCTTCTTGTTCGTGATCGTCTCGAACTGGCTGGGGCTGACGCCGTTGTTTGGCGGTTGGGGGGTGTTGCACCACGCCGAGCATGGCCAAGCAGTGGAATGGCTGAACGATTCTCACTCCTTTGGGCTGTGGACCAGGGCAGAGGCTGAGGCGCATGATGGGGACTATTATGTGCTTGCGCCCATGTTTCGTGCTGCGACCACCGACATGAATGTGACACTGGCCCTGGCCATTGTTTCGGTATTCATGACCCAGGTCTATGGCGTCCAGGCTTTGGGCGTCGGCTATTTTTCCAAGTTCTTGGCGTTGCCCAGTTTGGCCAAGGCCTTCAGGCCGGGGATCGGCTGTGGGGGGCGTATCGGCGCCTTTGGGATGGGTATCATCGATACGTTCATCGGCATCGTGGAAAGCATCAGTGAGGTGGGCAAGGTCGTTTCGTTCTCCTTCCGTCTTTTTGGCAATATTTTCGCCGGCGAAGTCTTGCTCGGCGTGATGGCTTTTCTGATTCCCTATATTGTCTCTCTGCCTTTCTACGGGCTGGAGATCTTTGTGGGTCTGGTTCAGGCATTGGTGTTCATGATGTTGAGTGTCGCGTTCTTTGTCGTCGCAACGAGCGGTCATGGAGCGGAACACTAGTTCGCTCGGCTGCCTTGCTCATAACAATACGAAGGAGGATTGTGTCACATGGATTCTGAGAGTATTCGGTTGTTGGCGTCGGCCCTGGCTATTGCGGTAGGGGCAATAGCCCCTGCAGT
>CAYVLO010000116.1:0-8900 GCA_964452125.1 uncultured Anaerolineaceae bacterium
CAGACGGTGATCGACGCCTTGGTGGTCCAATTTGGCCCGCAGTTTCGGCAGCAACTCTACGACGATCAGGATCGCATCATTCCGGCCTGGTCGGTGTTTCTAAATTCACATCCGGTCCAGCTCAACCGTCCAGAGCACCTGAACACTCCCGTTCAGGACGGGGATGAACTGGCCTTCATACTCAATATCGCGGGTGGATAAGCCAGAGTCCGGCCCACGGGAATGCCACTGGGGGTCGTAAACCAATGGAGGGTACAATCATGGCAACGATTCACGTGCCATACGGCGTCAAGGGCAAGATCGATTTCGAGATGCCCGATCACCACCTGGTGTTGGATACCGACGTTCCATTCCCCGACGAAATGCCGGATCTGGAGCAGCGGATCCTCGATGCGCTGGACAACCCGGTCGCCGGGCCGTCGTTTTCCGAGCGTTTGAAAGATGCCCGCGACGTGGTCATTCTCCACGACAACTTTGCGCGCCTGACCCCTGCCTGGAAAATTCTGCCTCCCATTCTCAAGAAAATCCAAGATGCGGGCAAAAAAGCCTCGATTCTGGTCGCCAGCGGTCTGCTGCGCGAGATGAACGAGGCCGAACTGCAACGCAAGTTCGGTAATGAAATCCTGGCCTCGGGCGTGCCGATCTATCAGAGCGTCGCGCGGTCCCGCTGGGATTTCGAGTTTGTGGGGGTGACCAGTTACGGAACGCCCATTAACATCCATCGTCGTTTGCTGGAAGCGGACCTCAGCCTGGCTGTGACCATGACTCAGGCCACCCTGTGGGGCTATGGCGGCGGGGGCAGCATGATCCTGCCCGGTGTTTGCTCCTTCGAGACCATCGAATGGAATCACCGGTTGATGACCAGCCCCTCCTCGGGTGTGGGCTACGAACCGCCGCTCAACCGGCTGCGGGCCGATATCGAAGAGGCCTGCCTCATGTCGGGGTTGGATATGTCCCTGTTGGGCTTGTTCAACCCAGCCATGGGCCTCATCGACGTTACGGCTGGCGAGACCATCGCGGCCCACCGCGCCTCGGTGGCCAAGTATCAAAAGCACTATGCCTATGACCTGAACAAGATCCCCGGTGGGCAGCTCGATGTGGCCATCAGCGGCAGTTTCCCGGGCGACCGATTTTATGCCCATTCTTGCTGGCCCATTGCCAACCTCGACTATTTTGTGCGCGAGGGCGGAACCATCATCGTTGCCACCCCGGCACCCGGTGGACTGGCCCACTATAGTTATGCCAAGGACTATATGCCGCCCACCAAAGAGTCTCTGGCCCGCCTGTACCAGGATGTCTTTTTTGGAGTGCAAGAACTGTGGCACTCGTGCCTGTGGATGCCCATCATCGAGGTCATGGCTAAAAAGAACGTCATCGTCGTTACCGAGCCGGAGCGCGTGGCCGATTTCGCCTCGGTTCAGGTGCCCGCCGTCGATTCGCTGGACCATGCCTGGGAAATTGTGCAACAGCGCTACGGGCCGAATATGAAGGTGGGCAATTTCCCGTATGGCAAGTGGATTGTCCCCTCAGAAATGCCGATCAAGGAATTCACTGGCCGGCGCATGTAGGACGCCTCGGCCAAAGGATGGGTGCTATGAGACTGCGATTTGAGCCGACGGTGTTGGGCTTGTTGGAAGGGGCCATCGACGTTCATATCCATTCGGCGCCCGACATCTATACGCGCATTCTGAACGACATCGAGCTGGCGCGGCAGGCCCAGGAGATGGGCATGCGGGCCATTGTCGTCAAGAACCATTTTGCCCCCACGGCGGGCCGCGCCGCCCTGGCGACCGCCGAGACCGGGTTCCCGGTTTTTGGCGCCGTGGCTCTGAACCTGAGCGTGGGTGGCCTGAATCCCCTGGCTGTGGAGATTGCCCTGAAGATGGGGGCCAAGATCGTGTGGTTGCCCACCCTTCATGCAGCCAAGTTCCTGGAAAATAAGGGCCACGTCAAAAACCTGTCGCAGGCCCTGGGTGAGGATTTGGAGGGCATTTCCCTTCTAGAAGCCGATGGCAGCCTCAAAGCGGAAATGGGGGCCATCCTGGATCTGATCGCCCAGTGGGATGTGATCCTGGCTACCGGCCACATCAGCATCGACGAAGCCCGGGCGGTGGTGCCTGCAGCAGCAGCCCGGGGTGTCAAAAAGATCGTGATTACTCATCCGCTGGCCAGTTTTGTCAACTATTCAGTCGACGAGATGAAAGGGATGCTCGATCTGGGTGCAACCTACCTGGAGCACGTCTATAACGATACGACCCGTCAGGTGGGGCACCCGATCCCGATCCGGGCGCTGTATGACGGCATCAAGGCCCTCGGCGCCAAACACTGCATCATGTCCACCGATGCGGGCCAGTGGCTGAACCCGGTGCCGGTGCAGCAGTTTGGCATCTATATGCAGGATATGCTCAACCTGGGCTTGACGGA
Organism: uncultured Anaerolineaceae bacterium; assembly: GCA_964452125.1. Lineage (GTDB taxonomy): Bacteria > Chloroflexota > Anaerolineae > JAAYZQ01 > JAAYZQ01 > CAZNQW01. Next base: position 2,425 of record CAYVLO010000116.1, read on the forward strand.
GCGCGAGATCCGGGTGATGACCGCGGACAACCCGGCCAAAGCGTTGGGCCTGTAATGGACCGAAAGCGTGTGAGGAGTGGGCGATGGGTGCAAAGATAGGGTTTGTCGGATTGGGCCAGATGGGCAAATGGATGGCCCTGAACCTGGTCCAAGCCGGGTTTGACGTCACCGTCTACGACATCGACGCTGGGGCGGTCGGGTTTCTGACCAAAGAGGGAGCCCGCTCGGCATCTACCCCCGCCGAGATGGCCGCTGGGGTGGATTGGTTGCTGTTGAGCCTGCCCAACACCACTATTGTGGAAAACGTGATCTTTGGCGAGAGCGGAGTCTTGCAGGGCGCCAACCCCGGCTTGATCCTGATCGACCTGGGCACGACCAGCTATGGCGCTACCCTTGACTTTGCGCGGCGGTTGGAGGATAAGGGCATACGCTTTGCCGATGCGCCCGTATCGGGCATGGAGGCCCGCGCCAAGGAGGGCACGCTGACCCTCATGTATGGCGGCGACGGGGATCTGTTCGACGAGATCCGGCCCGCCTTTGAGCCGTTGTCCAACAAGATCCTCAACATGGGACCGGTGGGCAGTGGTCAGCTCACCAAACTGATCAACCAACTGCTCTTCAACATCAGCGCCGCAGCCATCGCCGAGGTCCTGCCCATGGCCGTCAAGCTGGGGCTGGACGCCGAAAAGGTGCTGGAGGTGGTCAACAGCGGAACGGGGCGAAGCTGGGCCGCCGAGTTTTTTGGACCGCGCATCCTCGATGGCCTGTTTCAGGACGGCTATCCTCTCAAGCACGCTTACAAGGACATGATCAGCGCTGCCGAAATCTGCGCCCATCAACAGATCCCCTTGCCGATGGTCCACGCTGCCACTACCACCTACCAGATGGCGCTGCTTCAGGGCCTGGGCGACGAGGACAAGGGCGCCATGATCAAGGTGTTTGAGCAGTTGTTGGGCGTCGAATTTCGCAGATGAAAAAAACCGTGCCTTCCCCTGTTTCAGGGTAGGCCGCGAGGGAGTTGAATTGGATATGGTGGAACACCGTGGCAGTTCCCAGGATATTACCGAGGCCTATTACCGAGGCTTGATGCACTCGGTGGGCTATCGCCGCGAGGATCTGGACAAGCCCCAGATCGCTGTGGTGAACTCTTGGACGGACGTGAATCCGGGGCACCAGCCGCTCAAAGAGTTAGGCCAGCGCGTCAAGGAGGGGATCTGGGCCGCTGGAGGCTCGCCTTGCGAGTTCATGGTGCCCGCACCCTGCGATGGCATGGCTCAGGGACCGGGCATGCACTATATTCTACCCCAACGCGATCTGATCGCAGCCTCTGTCGAGGCCATGGTCCGCGCCCACGGGTTCGAGGGGATGGTCATGCTCGCTTCATGCGACAAGATCATCCCCGGCATGTTGATGGCGGCGGCGCGGCTGGATCTGCCCACCGTCTTTTTGACGGCCGGGGCCATGTTGCCCTGCCATCTCGACGATCGGGTGGTGGTTACCTCGGATCTGAAAGAGGCCATCGGCGAGCGTCGCAATGGCAAGGTCGACCACGAGCAGTTCCTGGATTGGCAAGAGTGTTTTTGCGCTTCGCCGGGTACTTGCTCGATGATGGGTACAGCGAACACCATGGGATGTTTTCTGGAAGCTGTGGGATTAGCGCCCTTTGGTTCGGCCACCATGTTGACCTTTGACGCGGCCAAACTCCGTCAGGCGCGAGATGTGGGCGAGCGGGCGGTGGCCCTGGTCGAGGGCCACGGCAACTTTTCCTCTGTGCTCAACCGTTCCACCTTGGAGAACGGCATCAAGTCGGTATCGGCCTCGGGGGGCTCGACCAATGCCGTGCTGCATTTGATGGCCCTGGCCAATCGACTTGGCGTGGACCTGGACCTTGGGCAGTTCGACCAGATCCAGGCTTCGGTGCCACTGGTGGCCAAGTTCAAACCTTCCTCTCCGTACAACCTCACCGACTATCACCAGGCCGGGGGTGTGTTGACGTTGCTCCAATCTATTCGCGACCATCTGGATCTTGATGCACGGATGGCGATGGGCGGCACTCTGAGTGAGTGGCTACGTTACGCACCCGCTCCCGATGGCCGCATCATCCGGCCAGCGGCCGAGCCGCTGTCGACCGACGGCAACTTCGCCATCCTGCACGGCAACCTCGCGCCCCAGGGAGCAGTGGTCAAAAAGAGCGGCATTGAGCCCGGGATGATGGTTCACACCGGGCATGCTGTGGTGTTTGATTCTGAAGAGGAGGTGCGAGAGTATCTGCTCGACAAGCCGGTTCAGCCCGGTTCGGTGCTGGTGGTTCGTTACGAAGGCCCCAAGGGGGGCCCCGGCATGCGCGAGCTGTCGATCCCGGCAGCGATGTTGGTCGGCATGGGATTGCACACCTCCGTGGCCATGATCACCGATGGACGATTCTCAGGCGCCACCCGAGGGCCGTGCGTGGGCCACATCTGCCCCGAGGCGTGGGACGGGGGGCCCCTGGCCTACGTTCGGGATGGGGATTTGATCGAGATCAATGTGCCGGAAAAGCGGCTCCAGCTTTTAGTGGGTGAAGGAGAATTGGAGCAGCGGATGCAGGCTCCGCCGAGCCGTCCACCCCATTCGGCGCCGGGGATGTTGGCGGCCTATCGTGAAGGTGTCGGCGGGGCAGATACCGGCGCTGTGTGGCTTTGAGTTGTCTGTGGCTGCAGGATTGAGCGCGCGCCGGTGTAGGAATGAGCCACATCTGCCAAGTGAGTTGGCGCTCTGTTGGCTGGGTAAGAATGGGAAAGGAGGTGGTGCACTCATACCGATAGGGAGGGTGCCTTTCAAAGGTGCGGTTTTCTACTATTAAAGGAGGTGTAAAACCCATGGGGGAAGGTGAGTTCTACAAAGCAAAAAGCCTTCAAGAAGCATGCGATCTGCTCGCCCAATTCGGGGGCAAAGCCAAGCTCCTGGCGGGCGGAACCGATCTCATGGTTCTGATGAACCGAGGGCTCGTGACTCCGGGTGTGTTGATCTCCATTGGTGACTGTGGGCTAAACTACATCAAAGAGGTGGATGGCAAGCTGGTGATCGGTGCGGCCACACCTCATGCCGAAATTGTCCGTTCGGCGTTGGTGCAGGCCAAGGCGCCGCTTTTGGCCCAAGTCATCCAAACCATTGGTTCCCCGGCGATCCAGAATGTGGGAACCATCGGCGGCAACCTGGCCAATGCTTCGCCCGCGGCTGATTCGGCGGCTGCTCTATTGGCCTTGGGCGCCAGCCTGGTGTTGGCCTCGGCCAAAGGGGAGCGCACGGTGGCAGTGGCCGACTTTTTCAAAGGGCCTGGCGAGACGGTTTTGGCAGCCGGTGAGATGATCAAAGAGGTCATCGTGCCGGCGCAGGCCGCCGACACCAAGTGGGCCTTTCGCAAGATCGGCAAGAGGCGTGCCGACGTCTGCCCGACCATCTCGATGGCGATCGCCGCTCAGATGGATGGCAAGCAGTGCAAGGCTGTTCGCATCGCTGTCGGGTCGGCGGCGCCTACCCCGCTCCTGTCCAAGAAGGCATCCGAAATGCTGGCGGGCAAGGCCCTGGACGAGGGTTTGGTGGCCCAGGTGGCTGCGGCAGTGGCGGGAGAGACCAGCCCCATCGACGATGTGCGGGCTACGGCTTGGTACCGTCGGCGCGCCAGCGAAGCTCTGGCCAAGCAATTGCTTGGCCAGATAGTCGGGTAGAGGGGGAGGTCAATCGATGTATACGCTAGAACTAACGGTAAATGGCGTGGGGTACAAGGTCGAGGTCGAGGCGTCGACCAATCTGTTGGAGGTCTTGCGCGACAAGCTGGGCATCACCAGTCCCAAGGTCGGCTGCGAGACGGGTGACTGTGGCACCTGCTCGGTCATCATGAACGGCAAATTGGTCAAATCGTGCATCACCAATGCGCTGATGGCCCAAGGGGCCGATGTTCTGACGGTCGAAGGTTTGGGCCGGCCGGGTGAATTGCACCCCTTGCAGAAAGCTTTTCACGAGTACTATGCTGCCCAGTGTGGCTTTTGCACACCGGGTATGATTCTGGCGGCCAAGGCGCTGCTGGACGAGAATCCGAACCCGACACGGGATGAGGTCAAAGAATATCTGTCCGGCAACCTGTGCCGCTGCACCGGCTACGTCAAGATCGTGGATGCGGTCATGGCGGCTGCGGAAGAGATGAGGAGGTAAGCCGATGGCACTCAAGGTTGTCGGTCAGCGAGAAAAGCGCTACGATGGACTGGCCCACGTTTCTGGCGAGACTCGGTTTGTCGACGACGTCATGCTCCCGGGAATGCTGTGGGTAAAGGCCTTTCGTAGCCCTGTGTCAAAAGGCACGATCAAAAGCCTTGACACCTCGGCCGCCGAGGCCCTGCCGGGGGTCGCAGGAGTCATCACTGCCAAGGATGTCCCCAATAACAGCTACGGCTGGGGCGGCGATCAGCCAGTGCTGGTTGCCGAAAATATCCGCTACAAGGGCGAGGCCATTGCTGCCGTGGCGGCGGTCAATGAAGACGTCGCAGCCAAGGCCGTGTCTCTGATCAAATGTGAGATCGAAGAGGAAGAACCACTCTTTGATCCCCGCGATTCGTTAAAGGAAGGCATGCCGCTGGTTCGCCCAGAGGGGAACCTGTTCCTGTTTGACGGCCGCCCTTTCCGCCAGATTAAAAAGGGCGATGTGGACAAGGGCTTTGCCGAGGCCGATCTGATCGTCGAGGGTGAGTATTTTCACCCCTGGCTTGAACACACCGCGCTCGAGACCCAGGTGAGTGTGGCGGCGCCCGAAGCCAGTGGCAAGCTTACCGTCTATACCTGCGGTCAGGCTGTCGCTTTGCATTTGGGCCAACTGTGCGGCGTCCTGCAAATGCCCATGAACAAGGTCCGCTTTTTGGGGGGCACCGTCGGCGGCGGTTTCGGCGGCAAGAACGACATCCACGCGGACCATGTGACGGCGCTGCTGGCCCTCAAGACCGGCCGGCCGGTCAAGTGGCGGTGGACGCGCGAAGAGGAACTGACGAGTTCCACGGCCCGCGGCTCGTGGCACATCCATATCAAAGATGGGGTCATGAAGGATGGCCGCATCGTGGCGCGCCAGATCAAGAGCATCCACGACGCCGGCGCGTATGTCTCGCTCAATGCCTATGTGGTCGACAAGCACAGCTTCCTGGTCACCGGCCCCTATGCCATTCCCAACGTCTATATCCAGGGATACTGCGCCTTCACCAACAAGCCGCCAGCCAGCTCGATGCGCGGCTTTGGGATCACACCCGCCACGTTTGCCATCGAAGTGCAGATCAATCGGATCGCCGAAAAGATCGGCATGGATCCCTGGGAGATCCGCTTTATCAATGCCATTCGTGAAGGCGATTCGACGGCCACCCGCCGCGTGCTCGACAGTGTGGCAATGGTGGAGGTGATGCAAACGTTGGCCAAAACGGCGGGCGTGGAGCTTCCGGACAAGTTGATGTCCATGTCATCGGCAAAGAGGGGGTAGGGCCATGAAAAAGAAAGGTGTAGGCATCGCAATCGCGCTCTATCCTTGCGGGATGAGCGGTGGAGGGGATGCAAGTCAAGCCATTGTCAAAGTCAAGGCCGACGGATCGGTCGACCTGATCATCGGTTCTTGTGACATCGGGCAGGGCTGCAAGACGGTTCTGGCCCAGATGGCTGCGGAAGAGCTGGGCGTTAGCTACGACAAGGTGTCGGTGGTCAACACCGATACCGACGCGACGCCGATATGCTTTGGGACCTTTGCCAGCCGCGTGACCTTTGTGGCTGGCAATGCCACGGTGATGGCGGCGCAGGAAGCGCGTTCGATCCTCTTTGAGGTGGCAGCGGACGATCTGGAAGCGGCGCCCGAAGATCTGGTGGCAGCTGACGGCAAGATCTCGGTCAAGGGAGTGCCCGATCGCGCCATCGACTTTGCAGCGGTGGCTGGCAAGGCCAACTTTGCCATGCGCAAATTGGTGGTGGGCCGCGGACACTATATGCGAGACGGTGTAGCGCCCGATCCCGAGACCGGCGAAGTGGATCCGTTTCCCACATTGGCCTGGGGGGCCGTCTTGGCTGAGGTCGAAGTCGATACCGAGACCGGCGAAGTCCAGGTCCTGAAACTGGTCTGTTCCTATGATATGGGCAAGGCCATCAACCCCATGCTTACGGAGGGCCAGATCGAGGGCGGCGCTGTGATGGGCCTTGGCGCGGCGCTGATGGAGAACATGTATCCCTTCTACCCCGGCCGGGGCTGGCAGCCCGAGTCGTTGCATGACTATGTCATTCCGACGGCGGTCGACGTGCCTGAACTCCAGGCCGCAATCTATGAATGCCCGTCGACCAACGGACCGTATGGCGCCAAGGGTATTGGCGAGATGACGGCTAACCCGCCTTCTCCCGCTATCGTGAATGCCATTCATGATGCCGTTGGTGTCTGGATTACCGAGCTGCCGATCACGCCCGAAGCTGTTCTCAGGGCGTTG
>CAYVLO010000117.1:0-8829 GCA_964452125.1 uncultured Anaerolineaceae bacterium
CCCAGCCCCAAACCGTCGATGACGTGACCGATTTCTTTGTGGGCAAGGTGCTGGACGTGCTGGGGCTGGAGCACAACCTGTATCGGCGCTGGGGTATGGCTGCAACACCGGAGGAGGATCTGTCTTGAGTGTGCGAGAATTCCTGGCCTGGGCTGCGGCAGAGGGCCGTTTGAAAACGGTCCGACGCCCCGTCGATCCAACTTTGGAAATGGCCCGTGTGATCCATGCTCTGGAAGGCCAGTCGCTGCTGTTCACCGATCCCCAGCGGCCCGGCTGGCAAGTGGCCACGGGGCTGTGCGCCCGGCGCGAGCATTTTGCCTGGGCGCTGGGGACCGACGTAGCCGGCATTGTGCCGCGCCTGGTGGCCGCATTGCAGCACCCCGTCGGGCCGCCGCTGGTGGCCCAAGCGCCCTGCCAACAGGTGGTGGTGCCTTACCCCGATTTAACTACCTTGCCCATCCTCGAGCACCTGCCGGGCGATGGTGGCCCCTACGTCACCGCAGGCGTGGCCGTTGTGCGCGATCCCGACTATGGTCGCAATGCCAGCTTTCACCGCCTGATGCAGGTGGGTCCGCGCACCTTTACGGCGCGCATCGTTGAGGGGCGCGGCACCGATACCGCCTGGCGCAAGGCCCAAGCCGAGGGGCGGGATCTGGAAGTGGCCATTTGCCTGGGGGTGCCGATCCATGTGTTGCTGGCTGCTGCCATGAGTCCGGTCAAGGGAGTCGATGAATTGGCCCTGGCCCAGGCCCTGGCTCCCACGCCTCTCGTCCGTTGCCAGACGGTGGATCTGGAAGTTCCCGCCGAGTGCGAAGCCGTGTTGGAGGGGCGCATTACCGGTCAACTGGCTGACGAAGGCCCCTTTATCGATCTGACCGAGACCTGGGATCGGGTTCGACTGCAGCCGGTGATCGAGATCGTCCGCATGACCCACCGGCGCGATCCGATCTACCACGCTCTGTTGCCCGGCGGCGCCGAGCATAAACTGCTCATGGGGCTGCCGCGAGAACCGACCATCTTTCAGGCTGTGTCGGAGGTGGCCGATTGCCGGGGGGTGAGCATCACCCTGGGCGGCATGAGCTGGCTGCATGCCGTAGTTCAGATCGCCAAGCATGGACCTGACGACGGGCGGCGAGCCCTGGAGGCAGCGTTCCGCGGGCACAGCTCGCTCAAGCACGCCGTCGTCGTCGACACCGATGTGGACCTGTACGATCCGGCGGCCGTAGAATGGGCCGTGGCCACCCGATTCCAGGCCGACCGAGATCTGCTAGTGTGGACCGATCAGCCCAGCAGCAGCCTGGACCCCTCGGCCAAGTTGATGCCGGGGCAAAAGGCCCGTTCGGCCAAGATGGGGCTCGATGCCACCATCCCCTGGACCGATCACGAGGGGCGGCCCTTGAGCCAAGAGGAGCGGCAGGGCTTTGGCCGGGTGCCATACCAGGAGGTCGACCTGGCGCACTATCTGGGCAACGAGTCATGAGTGGACCCCTTCGGTTGACCGACGAGGAGCAGGGCATGCTGGCGGGGCAGGCGGGCCCCGGCGCGCAAAAGGCGATGGAGATCGTCGTGGCCCTGGGCCAGATCTATGGCGCCCGTGATCTGACGCCGGTGTCCAGTGTTCAAGTCGCCGGGGTCAGTTACAAAAATCTCGGCGAGGCCGGCCTGGAATTTCTGGAAGAGTGGGCGGTCCAAGGGGCGCGCGCCCGTGTGCCTGCCACGTTGAATCCTGCCGGGTTGGATCTGGAGAGTTGGCGCGAGCTGGGCTTTTCGGAAGCCTTTGCTCGCAGCCAACAGCGGGTGATCGCTGCCTATGAGGCCCTGGGTGTGGCGCCCATTTGCACCTGCACGCCCTACCTGGTGGGCTACGTGCCCAAATTTGGGCAGCACCTGGCCTGGGCCGAGTCGTCGGCGGTGAGTTATGCCAATTCCCTGCTGGGGGCGAGGACCAATCGCGAGGGGGGGCCCAGCGCGTTGGCGGCAGCCATTAGCGGTCGGACGGCGCGCTATGGATTGCACCTGGACGAGAACCGGCTGGCGACGGCTCGGGTGGATGTTCAAGTCGACATAAAATCCGAAGCCGATCTGGGCGCGCTGGGCTACCAGGTGGGTCGCCTGGTCAAGAACAGGGTGCCCTATTTCCGTTTCCGGCAGCCGCCCAGCCGCGATTGGGAATGGAAGGCGCTGGGGGCGGCGATGGCTGCCAGTGGGGCGGTGGCCCTCTTTCATGTGGAGGGCGTCACGCCCGAGGCCCAAGAGGGGGATATGTTGGCGGCCGGAGCATCCGCCCTTTTGGTCGATTCCTTGCAGGAGGGCTACCGGGCGCTCAACGGGCCGGTGAAGCAGATCGATCTGGTCAGTTTGGGCTGTCCCCACGCCTCGCTGAACGAGGTGCAGGCCGTCGCCGATTACCTGGAGGGCAAGCGGGCGCGTTCGGCGCTGTGGATCACCACCGCCCGCGCCACGCGGCAGGCGGCCCAGGCGGCTGGGCTGGTGGCCCGCATCGAAGCCGCGGGTGGACGGGTGGTGGCCGACACCTGTCTGGTGGTCGCACCGGTCCACGAGCTGGGATTCCGGACGATGGCGACAAACTCGGCCAAGATGGCCGCGTATGCCCCCGCCCACAGCGGCCTGACCGTCCGCTTTGGCTCGATGTCCCAATGCCTCGATGCGGCGCTGGCGGGCCGCTGGACGGTTAGAACGGAGGGAAGAGACTGAGATGGAGCTGACAGGCCGGGTCGTCAAGGCCGGCGAGGCTCAGGGCATCGCCCTCGTCTCGCTGCAGCCCATCGGCTTTTTGGGCGGCGTCGATCCCGAGACCGGCATCGTCATCGAGCCGGGCCATCCCCTGGAGGGCCAATCGGTGGTCGGGCGGGTGTTGGTTTTTCCCACAGGCAAAGGCAGCACCGTCGGTTCGTACACTCTGTACCGCATGGCCAAAGGGGGCGTGGCGCCGGCTGCGATTGTCAATGAGGAGAGTGAGGCCATTGTGGCCGTGGGAGCCATCATCAGCGACATCCCTATGGTCGACCGGGTGGAGATGGGCGTGATTCAAACGGGGGACCGGGTGCGCATCCATGGCGCGCGCCTGACGGTGGAGCGATGAACGTCGAAAATGCCCATCGCGGCGAGCTGGTGTTGGTCAAGTTGGGCGGATCGGTCATCACCGACAAGGTCCGGGCCGAAACACCCCGCCTGGAGGTCATCGATCGGCTGGCGGGTGAGGTGGCCGGTGCCCTGGGCGCGGCGCCGGACCTGAGATTGGTGTTGGGGCATGGCAGCGGTTCTTTTGGACACGTGACGGCCCAGCGCTATGGCACGCGCCAGGGGGTGCGCAGCCCGGCCGATTGGTTCGGCTTTGCCGAGGTGGCCGATGTGGCGGCGCGGCTGAATCGTCTGGTCACACAACGATTTCTGGCAGCAGGAGTGCCTGCCTGGTCATTGCAGCCATCGGCGTCGGCCCGCTGTCGGGGGGGCGCGCTCGTCTCGCTGGAGATCGATCCCCTGGTCCGGGCGTTAGATCAAGGCCTGGCGCCCATGGTCTATGGCGATGTAGCCCTCGACGAGGAGCAGGGGGGGACCATTTTGTCGACGGAGCAGATCTTTGGCTATCTGGCCCGTCGCCTGCACCCCACACGATTGGTGCTGGTTGGCCAGGTGGATGGCGTGTTTGAGGGCGATCCCCTGAGCGACCCATCTGCTCGCCACATACCTGTTATTCATCCCGGAAATTGGCAGGAGGTGCGAGCCGTCTTGGGAGAGTCCCATGCCACCGATGTCACCGGCGGGATGCTGTCCAAGGTCGAGGAGATGGTGACCTTGGTGCAGGATCTCCCCGGGTTGTGGGTGCATTTGGTCTCGGGTCAGCGGCCCGGGGCCCTCCAAGCTGCGCTCCTGGAACCTCTGTCGGCGGGTGGCACGGTGATTGATTGGGGCTAAGGTGATGCAGCTAACTTGCCCGATCCCCCAATTAGTGTTATCATACTTGTGAGCCAGTAGCAGGAAGGAGCCATGACCAAGGCGACGGCAGTCGCCCACCCCAATATCGCATTTGTCAAGTATTGGGGCCGGATCGACGACGACCTGAATCTGCCCGCCAACCCATCGCTGTCGATGAACCTGGCGGCGCTGAGAACGGTCACCACGGTCGAGTTCCGGCCCGAGTTGCGCTCGGACCGGATCGTCATCGACGGCGCGCCCGCCTCTGGGCAGGCGGCCCGCCGGGTGATGCTGCATCTGGATCGGGTTCGGGCGATGGCGGGCCTGAAAGGCTGGGCGCAGGTGGTCAGCCGCAACGATTTTCCAGCAGGGACGGGGTTGGCTTCTTCGTCCTCGGCATTTGCAGCCCTATCGGCGGCGGGATCTCAGGCGGCGGGTCTGGCCTTGGACGAAAGGTCGCTATCGCGGCTGGCGAGGCTGGGATCCGGTTCGGCCTGTCGGTCGGTGCCCGCGGGATTCTGCCTGTGGCAGGGCAAGCACGATGAGACTTCCTGGGCCTGCCAGGTGGCGCCACCTGACCACTGGGCGCTGCACGATGTGATAGCCATCGTCAGCCGTACGCCCAAATCGGTCAGCTCGGGTGAGGGGCACAGCCTGGCGCCTACCAGCCCGTTTTATCAAGCTCGGCTCCAGACCATTCCTGAACTTTTGGAGCAGGTCCACCGGGCCGTTGTGGATAGGGATCTGGATGCTCTGGGGCGAGCAATGGAACGGGATGCTTTGGCCATGCATGGAGTGATGATGACGTCCCAGCCGTCGTTGCTCTACTGGAGGCCAGAGACCCTGGTGGTGCTCGATGCGGTGCGCGCCTGGCGCTCGGAAGGTTTGGCGGTCTATTTCACGTTAGATGCCGGGCCCAATGTACATTGCCTGTGCCGCGGATCGGATGTGGCCGATGTAGGGGCGCGCCTGCGCGACCTGCCAGGCGTCGTTGATGTGTTGGTCAGCGGACCAGGAGCAGGAGTCCGCTTGGTGGTTGACCACCTTTTCTAAGGTGTCATGCCAGATATTTGTGTGGATGGAGGAAGGCAAGTTGGAATACAGTCAGAAGGTGATGGATCATTTTATGAATCCCCGCAATGTGGGGATGATTGAGGATGCCGATGGTGTGGGGCGTACCGGCAACCCGGTGTGCGGCGATCTCATGGAAATGTCGGTCAAGATCGACAACGAGGTCATTACCGACATCAAGTTTCGAACGTTTGGGTGCGGCGCTGCGATTGCCACCAGTTCTATGGCAACCGAACTGCTCAAAGGTAAATCGATCGCCGAGGCTTTAGAGATCTCGAATCGAGCCATTGCCGAGGCGCTGGACGGGCTGCCGCCGGTCAAGATGCATTGTTCGGTGCTGGCTGCCGAAGCGCTGCGAGCCACGTTAGCCGATTATTACACCCGGCAGGGTGAGATCGAAAAGGCAGCCGAACTCGTAAAGGACGATGTCGTTCCGCCGGTGGAGGCCCAAGAGGCTCAGCCGGAATTGCGTTGGAACGACTTTGGGCGCATGGTGCGGGCGCTCAACAGCGCCTATCCCGACGTGGAGCCCTTGGATCTGACGATGACCAAGCTTTTCAAGATGGTCCTTCAGCTCCCTGGTTTCGCCGATCATCCTGACGCCGTGGGCGAGGAACAGCTAGAAAAGCTACAAATGGCCTGGCACGAAGTTCGCGCCGGCTCATGAAAGGCAACCGATGGATATTTTGATCACCCTCGTGTCACTGGTTGTGGCATTGAGCATTTTGGTGTTTGTGCACGAATTTGGACACTATATTGCTGCCAGGAAGGCGGGCATCGTGGTGGAGGAATTTGCCATTGGGTTCCCGCCGCGCTTGTTTCGCCTGTTGCACACTCGGGGCAAGATTGTCATTGGCGGGAGGACGTTGATCATCCCCAGCAACTTGACGCTGCCCCAGGGCCTGCAAGCTGGCTCCCGGGTTCGGATCGAATCGACCACTGATGACAAGGATCGGTGGGTACTGGGCCACATCGAAGAGGTGGCTGATGAACAACCAGGCGCCGAAATGGCGCAGGAGATCGAGTTTCTGGACCCGGGAACCCTCTTTACGGTCAACGCCATCCCCTTTGGCGGCTATGCCAAGATGCTGGGTGAAGAGGATCCCACCCATCCTGGTAGCTTTGCCAGCAAGGGCAAGTTTGCCCGCGTCGTGGTGCTGGCGGCTGGAGCCACGATGAACCTGTTGGCGGCGGTGTTGTTCTTCTCGCTGGCCCTGGGCCTGGGAGGGGCGCCTGTGGTTGCCGATCCTGAAAATGCCGTCATCCAGCAGGTCGTGCCCGGCTCGCCCGCCGAGGTGGCTGGCCTGCAAAAGGGCGACATCATCCTCAAAGCCGATAGCGCTGAAATTCTCAAGATGCAGGATTTGGTGGAGCATCTGTGGGCTGCCCGGGGGCAGGCAGCGGTGTTACAGGTGCAACGCGGCGACCACCTGCTGGAAGTCAACGTCGTGCCCCGGGTCAATCCTCCCGACGGAGAGGGGCCCATCGGCGTGGCGCTGGGCGCTCGCACGACCATCCGGTTCTTTTCCTGGCACGAGGCCCTGTGGGTGGGGGCCCGGCAGACCGCGTCGAGCGTGGCCTTGATCGTCACCCTCCCTGTGCAGTTGATCCAGGGGCTTATACCGGCGGAAGCAGCCCGACCTGTGGGCCCTGTGGGCTTGGGCCAGATCATGGGCGACGCCGTCAACTACTCGTTGGATACCGGTTGGTGGTTTCCGGTGATCCAGTTGATGGGCAGCCTGAGTGTGGCCCTGGCTGTGACCAATCTGTTGCCACTGCCCGGCTTGGATGGAGGGCGCATCCTGTTTGTCATCGTTGAAGCCATCCGTGGTCGACGGGTGGACCCTGCCCGCGAGGGGTTGGTGCATTTGATCGGCTTGATGCTGTTGGTCATGTTGATGCTGTTCATCACCTGGCAGGATCTGAGCGATCCCATTCGGTTGGATTGGTCAGCAATATTCTAAGGACTTGTCGCGAAATAACCTTCTCGCGCTGCGGGGTTTCTGAGGCAGAAATGCCTGTTGTTTTGGAAAGGTTATTCCGCTACGACTCCTAAGTGGATTTAACTCTTGGTTGCGAGGCTTGGTTTTGAAAAAGTGTAGTCGCTGCGGCACCGATCTAACAAACGGGCAGCTTGTTTGCCCCCACTGTGGCAAGCGCCAACGACTACCTGGAACGGTTCGATGTCGGAATTGCGGGGCGTCGAATCGATCGAATCATGTCGTATGCTCGACGTGCGGCGAGCCATTGCGCCGCGATTGGTTGCGCCTCCTGTGGGTTGGTTTGGCTTTGGTGGTGGCTGCTGCATTGATCATCTTCGTGGGACCGCCTGTCTGGCACGGTGTGCAAAGTCTTCAGCCTGCGGGGGCGGTGAGTACGGTGCAGGCCGTGGTCAGTGAGGTGCCGGTCCTCGTCCAGGTGCCCACCCTCACACCCTCGTTGACGCCGTCGATCACGCCCACCCCGAGCAACACACCCACCCTCACGCCGACGCCCACCCAGACGCCGGTGCCTTCTCTGACGCCGACCCAGACACCCACGCCCACCCCAACCGATACGCCTACCTCGACCCCAACGCCGACCAGGGCCTGGCCCACCTGGACCCCAAAGCCGAGCGAGACCGAGACCCCAACGCCAACGCCAGCGCCCACTCCGACGGTGCCCGCGGCGGCGGCCCCGACGCTGATGGAACCAGTGGAGGGTTCGCCCTTTAACGGACCGTTGGCCAGCTTCCGGTTGGCCTGGTTGAGCAGCCACACCCTCAAGCCCGATGAGTACTATGAGGTGCGTGTGCGCTACCTTCAAGACGGCGCCGAGGTGTTTATCCCGTACCGCGTCCAGCAGACCCATTGGTGGGTAGACAAGTCGTTGTACTTGAAGGCCGATCAGGAAACCGGCCGTACCTATCGTTGGAGTGTGCAGGTGGTCATGCGCAGGATTGCCGAGGATGGGTCGGTCACCTTTGTGCCCATAAGTCCTGTCAGTGCCGAGTGGTCGTTCACCTGGCAATAGTGTAACCCGCGCTACACCAATTCGGATGAAAAACCACCCTGCCTTTGAGGCCATGAGGGTCTGTAGGCAGGGCGGTTTGTGCTTGCGATCGATAGGTCGATCCTATACCTCGCGGATATCGTGGATAGCGATTCCCTCGATCTGGGTCAGGGTGTTCACCAGCACCTTACGGTCCACGTTGCGCACCTTTAGCACCAACCCCGACTTGGTCGGTTCTTCGGCCATGAAGGTGCCGCAGGCGGTGATGAACCCACCCTGATCGGTGATAGCACGGGCCACCTTGGCCAGTTCCCCCTCTCGATCGGGCACGTCGAGGCTGATGCGCAGGCCCGGTCGGCTGGCCGAGAACAGTTCCATGAAGGTGCGAAAGATATCGCTCTCGGTAATGATGCCCACCAGTCGATCTTCCCGCATCACAGGCAGGCAACCAATTTTGTGCTTGAGCAAAAGGGCGGCGGCGTTCTCGATGGGCGTGTCCTCGGTGGTGGTCAACACGTTGTGAACCATCACAGATTTGGCTTTGACTTTGTCCAGCAGCGAATGGATCTCCCAGACGCTCAAGGACGTGGCCATCGACGGTTCGGCTTTGAGAAGATCCTCCTCTGTGACCAGCCCCACCATCTTGCCCGCTTTGTCCACCACCGGCAGGTGGCGGACGTTGTTGTCATCCATGTAACGGTGAATGCTCGAGACCGAGTCTTCCATGGACACAGTCAAGGGATGCTTGCTCATCCGGTCGCCTACCAGCATGATATCCTCCTCCCAACTGTTTTTGTTCTGTCTCTATTGTACGATAAAGCTGGGTCTGAG
>CAYVLO010000118.1:0-4094 GCA_964452125.1 uncultured Anaerolineaceae bacterium
ATCGCGCGCAAGCAAGCTTGCGCACTCCAGAAAATGATTCCCTGCTCGCCTCTGGGGTGCGGCACCTTGCTGCTATGCCGCGCCCACCCAGGCCCCCTGGCTAGAGCCGCCGCGGAACGGCCATCGCCCGGGGTGACGGCAAGGCCGCGCCACCCTCAGCCCTCAGAGCGGGTTCCCGCCAGATGACCCATTCTTCCCCAGTGGGCCACAAGGCCCCTGTCTCATCATCCGCCTTCTTTTCCTCTTTTTTGGGCTTGTGAATGACGTAGAAGCGCACCTTTTCGCTCTCTGTCTC
The DNA here is from genome assembly GCA_964452125.1 of uncultured Anaerolineaceae bacterium. Taxonomy (GTDB): domain Bacteria; phylum Chloroflexota; class Anaerolineae; order JAAYZQ01; family JAAYZQ01; genus CAZNQW01. The sequence goes on from CAYVLO010000118.1 coordinate 296, forward strand.
GTTTCCGGCGGCGTCAAAGGCGACCACATGCACCAGGTGCGACTCGGTGATCACGCTGCCGCTGGCAATGACCATCATCCCATTTTCCCAGGTCTGGGTGACGGTTTTCGTATCGGGGCTCACCTCCACCCAGGTCACGGTCACCTGTTCGGTGGCCCACGAACCATCGGGCATGGTGATGGGCCGGGTTTCCATGACAGGCGCCATGTTCGGGTTGGGCCGGCGGGCCTTCATCTCCAGGACCCACTTGATGGCATACGGTTCGACCACACTATAATCCAGGAGCTGGTTATCCAGATAGAATTCGACTTTGTCGATCTGAACATTGTCGTTCACATCGGCCGTCAGGTTGGCCCATTCGTCGGACTCGAGCACATAGACCCGACCCTCCCAGGGATAGCCCACACTGGCCGTCGGCGGTGTGTTGTCCACCGTGACATAGCTGGTCGCCCGCCGAAAGTTCTGACTGTGGTCGACCACCGTAAGCTGCAACGTGTACAGCCCGTCCTTGAGCCCCCGCACGTCCCAGAACTCGAGGACGTTGTTGTCCACCTGGTCATAGTGATCGCCGCCGATCTGGCTCCAGGCAGAGGGGTTCAGGCCCTCGCCGAACTCCAGGCGATAAAAGTGGAAATCGCCCGACCGGGCATTTCCGCGGATGGGCACCACGCCCTTGACGTGCCCGCCCAGGGTCGGATCCAACACCACCACCTCCCCCCCTTCGGGGGTGCAGCCATAGATCTCGTCCCGTTGGGTGGGCGGCTGGGGAATCCCCTGCTCCCGCACCCAGTCGGCTGCCTCGGGCGGATAAATCTCATAGACCCGTTCCTCCACCAACTCGGGGGGGGTGCAGGCCGTGGCCAACTTGCCGCTTTGGCGGTTGATCCGCTCCACACGATGGACGTTGCAATATTCGGTCGGTTCAGTCCCCTCGATGAACAGGGCCCGCACCCGGTTGGGGCAATGCTCGTTGGGCAACAAGCCAGACACCGCGCACACTTCGACGGTCTTGATGCCCGGCGGCATCTCAAAGTTGTCGATCACCTGGCCCAAAAGACGTTCGGCGTACCCTTCGTTATAGATTCGCTCCATCACATTGTGCCAGATGGGAGCAGCGCCCCGTGAACTGGACACCCCGGCCATCGGCCTGTTGTCGTTGTTGCCCACCCACACGCCCGTCACCAACTGGGGGGTGTAGCCGATGGTCCACACATCCCAAAAGTCGGTCGTGGTACCTGTCTTGGCGGCGGCGGGCCGGCTCAGGCGCAGGGCGCTGTTGGAGCCAAAGGCCGCCGCGCGGGCGTTGTTGTCCTTGAGAATGTCGGTGACCAGATAGGCTTCTTGGGGTGAAAGCTCGCGCCCATCGGCCAGGACAATGTTGCGGGATTCGGGGCTGGAATACTGCCACAACACCTCCCCACTGGCGTCCTCCACCCGCAAGATGGAAACCGGATCCAACTGTCGGTAGCCGGCTCGGAGGTTTTTTGTGGGTTGCCCCATCATCACCCCGCCGTTGGCAAAGACGCTGTACGCGTAGACCATATCCAGGAGCCAGATCTCGCCTCCGCCCAGCGTCAGGCTCAGGCCATAGTAATCCAGATCCTCGTTCAGCGTATTGAGGCCCATAGCATGGGCCGTGCGAATGACGTTGCCAATGCCCACCATATCCAACACCTTGACCGCCGGGATGTTGTAGGACCGGGCCAGGGCCGTGCGAAAACTCTGAGCGCCGTGGTACTTGCGGTCATAGTTCTCGGGACAATAGGGCGGGTTGGGATAGTCGTCGAAACAGGAATGGACATCCATCACCATTTCGGCCGTTGTGTGGCCCTGATGAAAGGCCGTCACGTAACTAAAGGGCTTGAAGGAGGAGCCGGGTTGCCGGGGCGCCACCGCCACGTTCACATTGCCGTCGATCTCTTCATTCCAATAGTCGATGCTGCCCACCATGGCCAGGATCTCACCGGTGCGGGCGCGCATCACCACCACGGAGGCATTGCTGACGTCGTCGCCCGCCTCTTGCAACTTTTCCACCTGCTTGCGGGCTTCTTCCTCCGCGATGCGGTTGATGTCCAGGTCCACAGTCGTGTACACCTTGAGGCCCCCGCGATACAGGACGTCGGTCCCATACATGTCTTCCAATTGCTTGCGCACGTACATGGAAAAGTGGGGAGCCAAAATGTCGTACCGCTTGAGCATCGAACTATGGACATTCAACTGCTCGGCAAAGGCCGCATCGGCCTCGGTCTGGGTGATATACTCTTCGGCCACCAGCCGATCCAGGGCGATCTTTTGCCGCTTCTTGGCTTGATCGGGGTTGTCGATGGGGTTCATGGCCGGATACTGGACAATGGGCGCCAGCATGGCGCATTCGGCCAGGTTGAGTTCGTAGGCGTGTTTGCCAAAATAGACCTGCGAGGCGGCCTCGACGCCGATGGCCCAGTTCCCATAGTAGTTGGTGTTCAGGTACCACTCCAGGATCTGGTCCTTGGAGTACAGGCGCGAGATTTCCAGGGCCAGGATGGCTTCTTTGATCTTGCGGGAGTACTTGATTTCGTAGCGTTCTTCCTCGGGGATGAGGATGTTCTTGACAAGCTGCACCGTAATCGAACTGCCACCCTGAACCTGCCCGCCCTGCAAATTCTGGACAAAAGCCCGAGCAATCCCCATGGGGTCAATACCCAGATTGCTGTAGAAGGTCTTGTCTTCCAGGGCGATGGTCGCGTTGCGAAAATCCTCGGGGATCTGATCCAGGGGCAGCAAGGTGCGATCTCCCGTGCGGGGATCGATGACCTCCATCAGCAACACCTGGCCCGTGCGATCGTAGATCTTGGTCGTCTCAAACTGCTCCTGGCGCGTCACAATCTCGTTGGGGTCGGGCAAGTCTTGGGCAAAGTAGCTATACACCCCCACCGCCGCGCCCGCGCCCAGCAATAGAGTCAACACAGCGCCCAGGATGGTCACCGCAAGCAGGCCAGCCACGATCTGGAGGGCCATCTTGCTCCCTCCCCCTTTGGCCCGCTGGCGGACTCGCTTCCGCTGGCGCATGATATAGATCCGTTCCTCAGCGTTCATACCTCAGCTCCAAACCACACCTCGAAAGCTCTTTCCAACCTCCTACGACAAAGGGGCAGCGGACCGCGCGGCGATCCCCACCCCCCTTCTCCACGACGCTATGGTAACAGAAAACGGAGCAAAGTGCAAGCTCTGAACCATCGACCACGCACCGGCTGCCCGCCGACCGGTGTGCGATTGCCCCACGATTTGGCCTTTCAGCACTATATGCGGCGAATGTGCTGCATCAGGCGCACCATCTGTTTGCGCCGCTCATAGTTGGCATCGGGGCTCACTTCCAGTTGAGGCTCGCTCATGGGAACCGCATTCAGCAGGCGGCCCAGCGCCTCACTGTCGGCGTACCAGTGCAACAGGCCACAAGTGGGGCAGAACCAACCGTAGGCCGCCACCTGGATCGTCTCTTGACCCTCCCCCGACTGGGCGCCGTCCTGGATCAGTTCGATCTTGGGCCGAAAAGGGCCCACCAGGTCTATGCCACATGCACTGCATCGCCTTGTTTCTTCCATTCACACATCCGTTCTTTTATTTCCAGGCTTGGAGATCATTATACCCCAGGCCCGTTCAAAAGGCAAGCGACGACCCCCATGCCCCAGCAATAGGCATCGGTGATGGGACCGGTCGGGACCTGGCCGATGCGGCGCCAAGGGTCCTGCCAAGGCAGGCACGCAATCCAGAGGCTCGCGCGGGATCGCGGGCAACCTTTGGTTGCCATCCGCGCCTCTAG
>CAYVLO010000118.1:4194-8811 GCA_964452125.1 uncultured Anaerolineaceae bacterium
ATGCGGCGCCAAGCGTCCTGCCAAGGCAGGCACGCACTCCAGAGGCTCGCGCGGGTGTGTATGACTGCCACATTGAGAATTGCGGACCCCCGCCAGCGCCCACTTGCCAGTTCGCAACGAGTCGAGTATAATGAGCGGCGTTCTACGGTTACTGAATTCGAACCACCAGCCGCGCCTTTTTCCAGAGATTTTCCAGGTCATAGTAGGCGCGGAGTCCAGGGGAAAAGATGTGCACCACAACGCTGCCAAAATCCACGAGCACCCATCCCGACTCGGGCGCCCCTTCGACGTGGAGCGGGCGGCTGCCGCTTTCGCGGGCCCTCTTTTCCACCTCGTCGACAATCGCCTGGAATTGGGGAGTGCTTTCGGCGTTGGTCAGCACAAAAAAGTCGGCCAGCAAAGATACATCGGCCATGTCGAGCAGAACGGTATTGGAGCCAAACCGTTCCGAAATGGCATCGACAATCACATGAGCAAGTTCTTTTGGTTCCAGGGTTCAACCTCCTTATGATCGAACGAAATGTTTCGGGCGAGCATCCCCGACGGGCGGCTAGCCCGGCTTGCGGAGCTGCGTCACGGTTCTTTCCATGTGCTCCCAGTGGGTGCCGCGCCAATAAACGCGGTGGCATTGGGGGCAGCTCTTGAATCGGCTATGGGTCTGGGCGATGTAGGGCGGCACCCGCGATCGCGCCTCTTCAGGATCCAGGGGTTGCAGGCGCTCGTTGCACACCGGACAGCGCGAAAAGGAGTGGTTCGGTTCCAGATCGAGTTCGTCCAGAACCTGGCGCAACTGATCTTGTAAGCTCTCACTCTCGATCAGGAGCACGCGGACACCCCGCCGCAGGGCCAGTTGGTGGTCCCGGGTGAGCAATACACGGTCTTCTGCCCGACACAGACGCACCAACCGGTGATCGTCCCAGGTTGAATCAAAGAGCGCATCAAAACCCAGGATGCGAAGCCATTTGGCCAGGGTGCCCAACATCGCATCAACAACAAATCTCATGAATACTCAAGGTCCTATGTTCAATACCCAATTTGCCCTACTTGCACTGTTTCTTCCCACCGGCCTGATCCTCCTTGCGGCCGGCGCCCTGCGGGGCCGTCGTCCCACCCAAGCCGCCGTCGCCGGGTTGGGCGCCCTGGCGCTGGCGGCCGTGGCCTACTGGGCCTGCGGCTTTGCCTTCCACATGGGCGGCGTCGGCCTGGTCAGCAGCCTACCCGGGCTGGAGGGCCTGGTGTGGGAATGGGCTTCGCCCCTGAACCTGGAATGGGGGGCCCTGGGCCTGCGCGGCTTTTTCCTGCTGGGTGAGGCTTCTACCGACGCGGCCCTCAGCCTCTACCTGGCCTATCTGCCGGCGGTGGCCATGGCCACCCTGTTCCCCCTGCTCACCCTGCGCGAACGGATGCCCGGCTGGATCGCCGCCCTGGGCGGCTTGCTCATCGCCGCGTTGGTCTACCCGGCCGTGGCGAACTGGACATCGGGCGGCGGCTGGCTGATGCACATCGGCAACACGCTGGGCATGGGCCACGGCTACATTGACCTGACCGGCGCCAGCACAGCGGCGGTCGTCGGCGGCGTCGCCTCGCTCCTGGGCATCCTCTTTTTTGGGGGTCGCCTGCCCCCCACGCCCGAAGAAGAGCCCCCCGCGCTTCCGCCTGCCCACCTGCCCATCCTGGCGGTGATGGGCGCCATTCTGGCCCTCATCGGCGCCACGAGCATGGTGAGCGCGAACCCGCTCCTCACCGAAGCCGGGTTGGTCACCCCCCGCAGCGGGTTGAACCTGGTTCTGGCGGCAGCCGGCGGCGCCCTGTTGCCCTGCCTCTATACCTGGTTCACCACCGGCGCGGCCGACTCGCTGATGGCCGCCCGGGGCGCCGCCGCCGGTGTGCTGAGCGTTGCCGCGGCCGTAGCCTTTGTGCCCCCCTGGGCCGCACTGGCCCTGGGCGCGGCAGCCGGGGTGTTGGTGCCGCTGGCGACCTACTTTTTCCGCTACGTCCTGCGCATCCAGGACCCCACAGGCGCGCTGCCGGTCGGCCTCCTGGGCGGAATCCTGGGCGTGCTGGCGGCGGGCCTGTTCGCCGACGGACTGCTGGGTCAGGGCTGGAACGGCGTGGGTCTCGACAGCTACCTGGGCATCGAGGGTCAGGGCGTGACCGGCCTCCTATCGGCTCCGGGTCTTGCGGTCGATTGGCCCGGGCAGCTCAATGCTCAACTCGTGGGGTTGGCTGCTACCGCCGGGCTGACAGCGGCCCTGGCCGGCCTGCTCTTTTTGGTTTTCAAAGTGCTGCTGGTGCTGTGGCGCCGGGTGCCCGCCCCCGAACCGGAGGAAGAGGGCGAGTCACTCACCCTTTAGCACGGAGCTTTCGGGCTTGCCGTGTCCACAAGACGGCATATGCTGTGCCGAGTTGGCCGCTTTTTTGGCGCCCCCGAGACGGGGGCGCTGAGCATAGCTTTCCCCTGGATCTCAGCCCCCCGTGCCACGCTCAGGCCGGATCGGAATCGGTGGGGTCGGCGCCGCAGGCCAGGGCCACTGCCCAGGCCACAGCTTGCCGCGGGGTGCGGGCCACGATCATGCCCTCCGCCGGCTGGCCTCCCCGGGCCAACTCCCACGTATCCAGCCCCACCACCGGCTTGCCCATCTTGAACGCCAGCCCAATCTCCGACAGGGTGCCATAGCCCCCCGCCAGGGCAATGACGGCATCGGCAGAGCGCACGACAAGGGCATTGCGGGCTTCTCCCAGTCCGGTGACAATGGGCAGGTCGACGAACGGGTTGGCTTCGCTCCGGTCGTTGCCCGGCAGAATCCCGACCGTAACGCCGCCTTCGGCTTTGGCTCCCTGGCAAGCAGCCTCCATCACACCGCCGCGCCCGCCGCAGATCAGAACGACGCCCCTCCGGCCGAGTTCCTGCCCAATCTCCCGCGCCTGGGCAGCCACTTCTGGGCTACACTCTGCCGCCCCAATCACGGCCACCATCAGATCGCCCATCGCTACTCCCCTCCCAGCTTGGGCGAGGAGAGGGTCGTATAGACCGCGCCACTGGGCCGGAGGTCGCTCTTGATGAGCGAAACCCGCGTGACCCTCATCTCAGCTACGGCGCCCACCAGGCCCGCTGCCACCACCTGGCCAATCTCGCGCACCTCCGAAGGGGAAGCATAGCGCTGGACCCGGCCCAGCGTCAAATGGGGCTGGAACGGGTGGTTCTCGGTGGGAAAGCCCAGCGGCGCCACCTGGGCCTCGACCGCTTTTTGCAGGGCGGCCAAGTGCCCTGTGGCCTCTTCCAGGCCAACCCACACGACGCGTGGGCGCCGGCTGTTGGGAAAGCAGCCCATTCCCCTGACCGTGCAGGTAAAGGGGCGGCTCTCGCCTGCCGCACGGGCGAGGGCGTCGCGGACCGCCGGAATTTGCTCGGCAGGCGTATCGCCCAAGAACTTTAGGGTGAGATGAATCCCCTCGGGAGCGACCCACCGCACGCTCCGGGGCGATAGCTGGGCCCGGAGTTGCTCTTGCAGGTCCAACAGATGGTCTTTTATCGATTCGCTCAGCTCGATGGCGATAAAGGTGCGCAGCAGGTTCACAGCTTTGGGCCTCCGGCTACCCCGACCGTCGCAGTCTGTTGCTCCCTGCCCAGGCCGAGCACGCGCCAGGCATTGCCGCCCAACATCCGCCGCAGGGTAGCCGTGGGCATGCGGGGCGCCTGCATTTTGGCCAAGAAGGACCTGGGACCAATCAAGGGAAAATCGGTGCCAAACAGGACCTTGCCCGGCGCCCAGCGAGCCGCCAGCGAAAAGATGTCGTTCTGATAGAGAAAGGGCGAGGCCGCCGTATCATAGTACACGTGGCCCATCACCCGCGCCACCTCGGGCATGAGTTCGTAAAAGATGGCGCCTCCCCCCCAGTGGGCACAGACAATGCTCGCCGTAGGGAACAAGCGGGCAAAACGAATGACCTGGTCGGGGGTCACGGTGCCCTTGCCCGGATAAAGATGGCCCACCGGCTCGCTGCAATGGGTCAAAAGAATCAGATTGTGCGCCTGGGCCGCCTCGACAATGGGGGCCATGATCCGCTCGTCGTCCAGGCGGTAGCCCTGCCCATCGGGCATCAGTTCGCCAATGCCCACCAATCCGCCGGCTACGCAGCGCTCGATCTCGCGCACCGCCTCGTCCCCATGGGCTGGATTGACGACGCAAAACCCGATCAAGCGGTCGGGGTAGCGGGCCACCGATTCCATCACATAGTCGTTGTCGTAGCGGCACAGGTCCATCTCTCGCCAGCCAAAACCAAACACCACCGCTTGATCCACGCCGCCCCGATCCATGGCGGCCCTCAGATCCTCGGCGGTGCTCAACCGAGACTTGGGGTTGGCGTACAGATCCCGAAACCAGGCGTCGCGGACCAGGTATTCGTCGCGCCGGGCAATGATCTCCGGCGCCGTGATGTGGGTGTGAAAGTCGATAATCATGCCACTTCTCAGATCAGATTATAGCACAAGCAGGGCCAATCGCCAAGTAGAAACGAATGGGCCAAATGATTTTCTCGAAATGGCGGAAGCGTTGTGAGGAGATACCAGCCGTCAGGCCGCAGGGTCTGGCGGCTGGGACGTTTGGGAGGCTGATA
>CAYVLO010000119.1:0-8808 GCA_964452125.1 uncultured Anaerolineaceae bacterium
CCCCCCCCCCCCCCCCCCCCCCCCCCCCCCCCCCCCCCCCCCCCCCCCGGGGGGGGGGGGGGGGGGGCCCCCCCCCCCCCCCCACAAAGACACTGCGGCGGAAGAAGGTACGCCTCTCGGCGGTTTGGGCCCCGCGGGTGGGAGCAAATTTGCGGCAGCAAGGGCCCAGCCAAGGCTGGGGCTGCACTCCACAAAAAGGCCGGGCGCGGCATGCCGCGCCCCTACGATGCCCACCAGGCCTCACGCTCACTGCCCCCGTCATCGGGGGCGGGAGCAATAGCCGCGGGGGCTCATGAAAACCGCCCCCGGTGCCGGGAGCAGATGGGCAGCCCTACAGAACGAATGAGAATTAGAATAGGAGCGCAGTTGCATTATGCTAGACCTTTTACCCCAAATCCAAGAATGGTTCCAGGCGGGGCAGGATGTGGCCGTCGCCACGGTTATTAACGTGTTGGGTTCGGCGCCGCGGCCCGTGGGCGCCCGCATGATCGTGTCGGCCGACGGTCGCATGGCCGGATCGGTCAGCGGCGGGTGCGTCGAAACCACTGTCTACGAGGAGATGATGGACGTCCTCGAGGGCGGCCCTCCCCGCAAACTCCACTTTGGCATCACCGACGACATGATCTGGGACGTGGGCCTGGCCTGCGGCGGGACCATCGACCTGTTCGTCGAAAAGCTCGATCCGGAGATGGTGGCGGCGTTGGTCGCGCATGTCGAGCAGGGCGTTCCCGTAGCCCTGGCGACGGTCGTTGCCGGCGAATCGGGCCTGGGCAGCAGCGCCCTGGTGGGTCGCGACGGGGTTGTGCTGGGCAAGGCCCATCCCCGCGCCACCGCCCTGGTGCAGGAGATGCTGGCGGCCCGCACCGGGGGCGGCACCCTCCTGGAGGTCGAACCCGATGCCCAGATCTACATCGAGCCGTTCCTTCCCCCCCCGGTGCTGCTCATTGTCGGCGGGGTGCACACAGCCATCCACCTGACCCGCTTTGCCAAAGAACTGGGCTTTACGGTGATCGTCACCGATCCCCGCGCCAAGTTCGCCAACCGCGAGCGCTTTCCGGAGGCTGACCAGGTGTTGCTGGAATGGCCTGACGAGACCTTTCAGCATCTGAACGTCAATGAGTCGACCTATGTGGTGCTGCTGACCCACGATCCCAAGATCGACGAGCCGACGCTGGCAGCGGCCCTCAAAACCAACGCGGCCTACATCGGCGCCATCGGCAGCCGGGGCACCCACGCGGCCCGCTTTGATCGCATGGCCCAATGGGGCGTGACCCGCGAACAACTCGAACGGGTCTATGCACCCATCGGCCTGGACCTGGGCGGGCGCAACCCCGAAGAGACGGCGCTGAGCATCATCGGCGAGGTCGTCGCCGTCAAGAACGGGCGGACGGGCGCCTCGCTGCGGGCCACCCACGGCCCCATCAGCCCCGAGCCCAGGGCCTGCGCCGCTTGTTCGTCGGCGCCGGAGGAGTAGGGCCGGTGAGCGAGATCTATAACGAGAAGCTGCTGGACCACTATCGCAATCCACGCCACCGGGGAAGGTTAGACGCGCCTGACCTCAGCGCCGAGGAGTACAACCCCCTCTGCGGCGATCAGGTCACTGTCCAGGCGCGCGTTGACGACGATCGGATCGTGGAGGCGGCCTTTGAGGGGCGGGGGTGCGCCCTGTGCATGGGCGCGGCCTCGATCCTCACCGAGCGGATTCTGGACCACACCCTGGAGGAGCTGCGCGACCTGGGGCAGGACGAGTTCCTGGCCGAACTCGAGTCCCAACCACGCCCTTCGCGGCTCAAGTGCGCATTGCTGCCCTGGATGGCCTTTCGCCACGCAGCCTATGGCGAGGACGAGTGGCCGCTGCTGGAACGGTAACGAGATCTGCAAATCGCACGCCACGACCGTCGGCGCCCCTGGTGGGCGAGGCATCGGTGAAAAGGTCCTGCAGGGCGTCCATGGTTGCGGCAGGCGGCACGGCGACGGGGGCGAATTGCCTTCGCCGATGCCATCGCCCCTACAAGTCCCCCTGCGGGATGTGCATTGTAGGGGCGACGGCATTCCGGAAATGATTGTGTCCCGACGGAGGGACCATCTCACGGGCAAATGTTGCTCTGCCCGCGGGTTCCTGGGAATGCCTCGCCCATTCGCACGCCACGACCGTCGGCGCCCCTGGTGGGCGAGGCATCGGTGAAAAGGTCCTGCAGGGCGTCCATGGTTGCGGCAGGCGGCACGGCGACGGGGGCGAATTGCCTTCGCCGATGCCATCGCCCCTACAAGTCCCCCTGCGGGATGCGCCTTGTAGGGCCGTGCCGTTCCCGGATTTGGGCGATGCCAAAGGAAAGACCTCCGAGTTTTCGAAAAACTCGGAGGTCTGCTGGATCGGTAGGGGCGCGGCGGCGGTTATGGGCCTGGTTGGCCTCGGCGCGGCTGGCCCCGGCCCAGGTGGACCAGCATGGCGATCTGGGCCGTCTCCTCCACCAACTCGGCCAGGTTCTCGGCCTTTTCCAGGCTGCTGCCCACCGCCACCAACCCATGGCGCGCCAGGAGGACGGCCACGGTCTGCGGCGAGCGAAAGGCCTCGGTCACTGCCTGATCCAACTCGGCCGACTCGGAAGGGGCAAAGGGCACCACCGGCACCCGTCCGAACTTGTCCTGCGCCTGAGGCGTGAGCAGGGGCATTTCCTCATAGCCCAACAGGGTCAGCGCCGTGCACCACGGCACGTGGGCGTGGACGATGCCCTGGACGTCGGGGCGCACCCGGTAGATGCCCAGGTGAAAGCCCAGGTCTTTGCTGGGCTTGCCCTGGCCCACCACGACGTTCCCCTCCAGATCGACGCCCAGCAGCGTCTCGGCGCGGCAGTCGACGTTGGCCACACCGCTGGGTTTGATCATCACCCAGGGGCTGCCCGGCACCCGCAGGCTGAGGTTGCCGCCGCTGCCGGCGATCAACCCCCGCTGCCACAATTGCTGCGCCACGGCGGCGTACTGGTCGGCGGCAGCTCTCCATTCGGCCTTCATCGCTCCATCAACTCCTGCATCTTGGCCGCCACGGCCTCGGCAAAGACCGCGTCGTTGACGTGGGCCTCCAGCATCTGAAGCTCGACGCGGGAGTCCAGGTCGGCTTGCAGGGCGTCCAGCAACGCCGCGTTGGCGTCAGGGTCGTAGAAGGCGTGACCCGGCCGGTCCGAGTAGCTAAAGCCACCCAGGGGCACGAGCACCGCCACCGGCCCGCGAGCCTCGTTCAGGCGGCGGGCCATCAGGCGGCCCACGCCGGCCATCTCTTCCTTTGAGGTGCGCACCAGGGTGATGTTGGGGTTGTGGACGATAATGGCGCGGCTCCGCTGGTGCTCGGGCAGGGAGCTGAGCGGCCCCATGACGACATAGTCGGTGCCGCCCGGCACGACCACCTGGGGGATGCCCTGGCGCCCGGCGGCCGTCAGCCGTTCGGGGCCGGCGTCGAACAGGCCCTGGGCCACGTGCCCGGTCAGCTCCTGGGTGCTGATGTCCATGACGCCGCGGATCAACCCGCCGTCGATGAGGCGCTCCATCGAGCGCCCGCCGGTGCCGTTGGGGTGAAAGGAGACCAACTCGTAGCCGTGGGCTTCTACCACCTCTTTGGCCCGCAACACGCAGGGCGTGGTCAGTCCCAGCATGGTGGCGCCCAACACCACGCGATCGCTTTCCTGGAAGGAGGCGTTGGCCTCGACCATGGCCACGACCGCTGCCGCCCCATTGCCAAAAACCTTGCGGGTGACGGTGTTGATGCCCAGGATGTCGGCCACCGAGTGCATCAGGGTCACGTCGGTGGTGCCGACGTAGGGCTCGAATTGGTTGCGCCCGCTGGCGATGGTCGAGATCATGACCTTGGGGACGCCGATGGGCAGCGCCTTCATGGCTGTAGTGCCGATGGCCGTGCCCTGGCCCCCACCCACGGCCAACACCCCGCCCAATTGGCCCTCGGCATACAATCGCACTACCAGGTTCCTGGTGCCGTCGATCATGGTCTGGATGGCGCGGCCCTTGTCGCCGGCGGCGATCAGATCGGCCAGCTCGCCGCCCCCGGCCCGAGCCACCTCTTCGCGGGTAAAGTCGGCCTCGATGGCCGGTTGGTCGAGCACGCCGGGGTCGATCACCCAGGTGCGGTGCCCGTGCGCCTGGATCAGGTCGCGGATGTAGGCAATTTCGTGTCCTTTGGTGTCCAGGGTACCGATGAGGGCAATGGGCTTGTACATGATTGCGCTCCCGCTGTGGATTGCCGGGGCATGCGGCACGCGCTGCCTACCCGGCACGAGTATCTTACTGCAATTGAGGGGGGCTGTCAAATGCTGGACCCGATGGCCTGTAATTCTGCGGCAGCAAGCGGCAGCAAGCGGCCGCACTCCAGAGGGCCAGAGGCCGCCGTAGGGGCGCCCGCGAGGGGCGTGCCACAAGTAACCCGGCCCGGGGGCCTAAGCGCCCGCGGACGGGCGGCCCCGCCCCCCGCATATAAGGCGTTGCCCCATTTGCTTGTGCTGAATTCGTGGAATTCGTGTAATTCGTGGCTGACCCAGCGGGCGCGGCATGCCGCATGTAAGACGTTGCCCGGTCGATCTCCGTAGGCCAGACCCAATTTGCGTACGGTGATACCCATGGGGCGCCATTCGTGGGACCGTTTCCAGGTGCACCGCAATGTTGCGGCAGCAAGCGGCAGCAAGCGTCCTGCCAAGGCAGGCACGCACTCCAGAGGCCCAGAAGCCGCCGTAGGGGCGCCCCTCGTGGGCACCCCACAAGTAACCCCGCCCGCAGGGTACAAGACTCTGAATGGCGCGCCCTTGATCCAGGCGAAAAATCGCTCAGTTGACAAATCTCCCAACTACTGGTATACTGGCGACGTCGCAGGCAAATCAGTATACCCAGGCAAGCAGCCGACTATCATCTATCGTTTCACTCGAGGCAAGCCCAAGGCTCTTTTGGACAAGATCCTTGGCTGGCCCTCGTCCTGATAAGACATTTGACTGTGGGAAAAGGTGGATGGCTTTTGCCAGCCGACCTTGCCAGGCCGATGAGACCAAGGCGCGTCCAGTGGCCTGCCTGCCCACAGGAGCACCACATCCATAGCCAATAGAGTCCCAAAGAACCCAGAGAGGTCTGGGGTTTTTCGATCAATTCCCAGAGGAGGGTATAGGTGCTCGAACTCCTGATCAAGAATGGTACAGTGGTGGATGGCACGGGCGCATCTCCATTCCGGGCCGACGTGGGCGTTGCCCAGGGCCGGATTGCCGTCGTCGCGACCGGCCTCGACCAGGAACCGGCTCGCGTCGTCATCGACGCCAGCCATCTCCACATCGCCCCCGGCTTTATTGATCCCCACACCCACTCCGACTTGCCCCTGTTGGTCGATCCCAGGGCCCAGAGCAAGATCCGCCAGGGCGTGACCACCGAGGTCATTGGCAACTGCGGCTATACCTTTGCGCCGGTGTCGGGCCCCGCGGTCGACGAGGTCAGCGACAAGGCCCGGACCGTAGGCATGACCGTCACGTGGCGGACCATGGGCGAATACCTGGAGCGCCTGCGCACGCCGGGCACGGCCCTGAATGTGGTGCCCCTGGCGGGCCACAATGCCATCCGCGGCTCGGTTGTGGGCTTTGACGACGTTCAGCCAACGCCCCAACAACAAGCCGCCATGGAGCAGATGGTGGAAGAGGCCATGGAGCAGGGAGCCCGCGGGCTGTCCACGGGGCTGTACTACCCACCCGGCTATTATGCCACAACCGAGGAAATCATCGGCCTGGCCCGGGCGGCCGCCCGACATGGCGGCATCTATGCCAGCCACATCCGCAGCGAGAGCGACCTGCTGCTGGAGGCCCTCCAGGAGGCCATCGAGATCGGCGTCCAGGCCGACATCCGCGTCGAGATCGCCCACCTCAAGCTCGAAGGCTACCGCAACTGGCAAAACATCGATCAGCTCCTGGCCCTGTTGGAGGATGTCCAGGCCCGGGGGCTGGCTGTAGGTTTTGACCAATACCCCTACATCGCCTGCAACACCTGGCTGGCGGGCGTCTTGCCCTATTGGGCCCAGGCCGGCGGCTATCGGGGCGTCGCCCAGCGCTTGCAGTCTCCCGAGAACCGCGCCCGGCTCTTGCAGGACTGGGACGAAAACCCCATCGAATGGGACAATCGCAGCGGCGCGCGCGACTGGACCGAGGTGGTTGTCTCGGATAGTTGGAACATGCCGGACCTTTTGGGCAAAACCATCGCCCAGGTCGCCGAGGAACGGGGCCAGGACCCCAAGGAGACCGTGTTCGACCTGATCGTAGCCAGCGAAGGCCTGATCTCCTGTGTGTGGTTCACCCAGCGCGAAGAGATTGTGGAGCAATTGATGCACCATCCCCTGGTGGCCGTCGGCAGCGATGGTTCGTCGCTGAGCGCCGAGGGCATCTTGGGCGCGCGCAAGGTCCACCCCCGCAATTACGGTACCTTCCCGCGGGTTCTGGGGCGCTATGTGCGGGACAAAGGCGTGCTCTCGCTGGAAGAGGCGGTGAGAAAGATGACCTCTCTCACGGCCGAGCGCTATGGACTGACCGATCGGGGGGTCGTGCGCCCGGGCGCCTGGGCCGATCTGGCGCTGTTCGACGCCTCGACGGTGATCGATACGGCAACCTTTGCCGAGCCCCATCAGTATCCGGTGGGCATTCCCCACGTGATCGTCAACGGGGAACTGGTGTTGCACAACGGCGAGCACACCGGCGCCTTGGCCGGTTGCCTATTGTAAGGTGGGTTTTCTACCCCCTCCGACCCGGTAGACGAACCCGTCGGTGGGTTCATAAAGGAAAGGAGGCCAGCGTCCAACAAAAAAGCCCGTTCGCGATCGATGCCGCTCGAATCCAGACATCTGAGCACGAGAAAGGGAGGAGAACAAGTGATTAATAAGCGTAGCGCAATGCAAAAGTTGGGACTGCTGCTGGTGATCGCCCTGTTGGCAGTCTCGGTGGCGGGCTGCGGGGCCACCCCCGAGCCCCAGGTAGTGGAAAAGGTCATCACCGAAACGGTCAAGGAGACGGTCATCGTCGAAGGCACACCGCAGGTGGTCGAGGTCGAAGTGGAGAAGGTGATCACGGCCACGCCCGAACCCGAAGCCGAGAAGCCTGCCGGCGAAGTGACGCTGGTCGTGGCGACATCCAGCCAGTACGGCGAGACCTTTGACATCTTTCAAACGGCCACCACCATGCTGCCCCACAGCATGATCTACGAACCCCTGGTGACCAGCGACTATAACTATGAGTACCAGCCCGGACTGGCCACAGGCTGGGAGACGTCGGAGGATGGCTTGACCTGGACCTTCACTTTGCGCAAAGGCGTCAAGTTCCACGACGGCAGCGACTTTAACGCCGAGGTGGTCAAGTGGTGGCTGGAGGGCATGCAGCAGGGCGTCAACTCGTACATGTTCGAGAGCATGACCGAGGCCAAGGTCATTGACGACTATACCATTGCCATGACCTTCACGGGCCCCTTCCCGAACCTGTTGTACAACCTGTCCACCTCCTTCAGTGGCATTATGAGCAAAGAGGCCTATGAAAAGTATGGCGACGAGTATGGCACCAAGTACGCCGTCGGCACCGGGCCCTTTATTCTCGAAGAATGGGTGCAGAACGACCACCTCACCCTGGTCAAGAATCCCGACTATAACTGGGCTCCGGAGTGGACCGGTCACAAGGGTCCGGCGCAGGTCGACAAGATCCTCTACCGCATCATCCCCGAGGATGCCACGCGGGCCATCGAATTCCAGGCCGGCAACGTCCAGGTTCTCGAGAATCCGCCCTCTCCGCGAGAACTCCCGCAATATATGGACAACCCGGACTATAACTTTATGGCCGGGGCGGCTGGCGACCTGCAGTTCATCGGCATGGGGGTCGAGTATCCGCTCTTGAAGGACATTCGGACGCGGATGGCCATCGGCCATGCCATCGACCGCGATCTGATCGTCGAGACCGTCTACCAGGGCATGGGGCGGGCGACCACGACCTACCTCGCCGCGGAATTGGGCGGCGATAAAGGCGTGGCCTCCGTCGCGCCCAGTTACGACCTCGAAAAGGCCAAGGCCCTGCTGGCTGAGGCCGGCTGGGTGATGGGCGACGACGGCGTGCTGGTCGCCGAGACCGTCGAAGGCGTCGATCCCGGCACCCCGTTCGTAATTCCCTACTGGACCTACCAGGAGGACGAGTACAAGCGACTGGCTGAGGTGACCCAGAACATGCTGGCCGAAGTTGGCATCAAGGCCGAGGTCCAGCTCATGGACAACCCGACCTATTCGGCCGCCCTGAGGGGCGGCGGCGTGCCGCTGATCCTGCGCATGTACGGCTGGGACAACAACGACATCCTCGAGTGGTTCCACCACGGCAAATACCTGCCCTATCCCAACTATCTGGGCGTGAACGATCCCGAATTCGACGCCGCATTGGACAAGGCCAACTATGAAACGGCGGAGTGGGATGACCGCGATGCCCAGTACGTCGACATCCACAAATACCTCATCGAAAAGTGGTACCCCTGGGCGCCCATCCGCCAAAGGGCCGATGTGTTCATCACGCGGTCCTCGGTCAAGAGCTTCAAGCCGATCGCTCTGCGGGGGCTTGCCAGCCCGACCGTGTGGGTCCAAGTCTACGTCGAGCAAGACTAGCACGCGGCTTTGACGGGCAGACCCGTTGCTGGGTGGCAGGCTCTGCCACCCAGCAACGATCCCCATCATCCGCCCATCCGTTGCCCATCTGACCGGACCCGCGCCGACCGATCAAGGAGACTGGAGTGAGCAAGTATCTCATCAAGCGGTTTCTTTTG
>CAYVLO010000120.1:0-8761 GCA_964452125.1 uncultured Anaerolineaceae bacterium
GCGAGGTAGAGGAATCGGCCTTGCCCGTCGCTCAACGCATTCTCGACATCCTTGTACAACGTGGAGTTCCGAACTACTTTGGCCCCCAGCGGTTTGGGCAACGGGGCGATTCGGCATTGCTGGGACGCGCCATCCTTCGCCGCGACGCGCGGGTGTTCATCGATGGGTTTCTGGGCAGCCCGCACGCCAACGAACATCCGGACATCCAGGAGGCGCGCGCCCGGTATGACGAGGGACAGTGGGACAAAGCGTTGGAGCTGATGCCTCCCTATTTGAGCGACGAGAGGCGAGCCCTCCAGACGCTTGCACAAAGGAATGGGGATTATGGCCGAGCCTTTGCCTCTGTTCCCAAACGCCTCAAGACATTTCTGCTGTCGGCGTACCAGTCCGAGTTGTTCAATCGGGTGCTCGATGCCCGGCTGGACACCCTCGATCGGGTGTACGCCGGAGACCTGGCCATGAAGCATCCGGGGCATTCGGTGTTCCTGGTGGAGGACGAATCGGACGAGCAGCCCCGCGCTGCGCAGTTTGAGATCAGCCCGACCGGCCCGATCTATGGGTTCAAGATGATACAGGCCCGAGGTCACCAGGGCGACCTGGAGGCAGCCGTGTTGGCGCAAGAGGGCCTGAATCAGGAGGATTTCCGAGTGGGGGATGGAATCCACGCTCAGGGGGCCCGGCGCGCCCTTCGCTTTCGATGCCAGGACACCAGTCTATGGTTCGATCAGGGGCTCGTGCTGTCCTTCTGGCTCGAGCGGGGTTGTTATGCGACGGCCCTTTTGGCCGAAATCATGAAGGTCCCCCTGGTCGAAGAGGCTCTGCCGGAACTGTGATACAGATTACAGAACTCTAACATGGTTTTAATGTTTGGCGCTGCCTTTGTTAACAGTGCTCTAATACTTTTGCGGTACAATCCTCTTGTACAGTAGGGATGGATGAAACGGTCTACGGGAGGATGGATTGATGGACTTTTTCAACAGGCAGGAAGATTCAAATATCGAGCGGGAATTGGCTCGTTTGCAGCAGGATATGGGCCGACTTATCCGCCGCCCTGCCCACAGCTCCCCCCAAAGGGGAAGCAAGGGATTTCCAGGGATTGTGGGCTTGACCAAGGCGGATGGGCTGTACGTGCGCGCCGAAGTGCCGGGCATGAAACTCGAGGACCTGGACATCAGCGTGTCGGGGGATATGCTCACCATCCAGGGTGTTCGTACAACAGGCGCCACCCTCGAGGGAGGCTGGTATCACCGCAGAGAGCGGGAGAGCGGTGGGTTTAGCCGGTCGATCCGCCTGCCCGCCGAGGTGGACGGCGCCAAAGCCGAGGCGACCTATGTGGCGGGTGTGCTGACGATCCGCCTGCCCCTGAAAGAGGCCGCCAAGCCCCGAGAGATTGCCGTGCGCGTGGCAGAAGGCTAGCGCGAAGGAAAGGCCGCAATGACAGAGAATCAGGAATTGACGAGTTTGGAAAAACAGGAACTGGATACCAGCGTTCATCAAGAGCTTCGCAGTGGCTATTGGTTTGTTCCAGCCACCGATATCTATGAGACGCCGGACAAGGTAGTGTTGATCATGGACATGGCGGGGGTATGCTATGACTGCACCCACGTGAGCATCGTGGATGACGAGTTGATCGTCACGGGGTACGTCACTCATGGTGAGGAAGACGACGATTATGTGCTGTATCGCGAGTACGAGGTAGGCAACTATCACCGTCACTTTGGCTTGCCCGACATCATCGATCGCGGCCAGATCGAAGCGGTCATGTCGAACGGTATCCTGACGGTGACGATGCCCAAAGTTGAGAATGTAAAACCGCGCCGGATTCCGGTCAAGGTGGCTGAATAATCGTCACCTTTTGGGAGAGCGGTTTGCACAAACCCAATCACAAGGAGGAAAAATGGACTGGTTAAGCTTTCTCAAGATTATGGCGATGGAAGAGCACGCCGCGCGGGCCAAGTACCAATTGGCCATGGACTTGACCGACGACAAAGAACTCAAAGAGTTTTTTGCCCGGTTGCGGGACGAGGAGGCGTTTCACGCCGACTTTTTGGAGAGCGAGTACGCCAAACTGGAGAAAAAGATCCAGGCGGGAGAGCAGATCTGATCTCACCGACTTGAAGGTACCCGGGTCCGGAGTTCTGGCTTGGACTGTGGGCTCCATGTAGAGGTTGATACCGGCTCGCCTGGAACGGATCCGGTCCTTTCCCGGCGAGCCTCTCTACCCTGTTTGGTGTATCCGTTGACAGGACTGGGTTTGGCATAGGCGTCCGGTAGTGGGTTGGGGGTAGTTGAGATAGGACGTTAGAAATTGGGATGTGAATGAGATGGAAAGAAATGTGACCAAGATTTTTGGGCGGCTGGCAAAGCAGAACGAGTCGCTGGGTCAGTCGATGCAGATCCGCTCCTTTGAGGCGGGTGAAACCGTCAGCGAAGGCAGCGAGATGGCCCGCGCCCTCTTTTTGGTAGCGAGCGGGCGTGTGCAGCTCTATCGCACGACCCGAGATGGCCGCCGGTTTGTGGTGGCCACGCTGGGGCCTGGTTCGATGTTTGGCGAGGATTCGCTTCTGGGCGGCCAAGGGCCCGATACCCATGCAGTGGCTTTGGAAGCCTGTACGATTTGGATGATGCCTCAAAAACAGGCGATGGAAGTCTCGTCGACCGACGCGATGTTTGGGATAGGATTGATCCAGGCCATGGGCCAGCGAGTGGTGGACGCAGAGAATCGGCTGGAGCAAATGGCCTACAGCACCATTGCCTCGCGGCTGGCGGCGCTGTTGCTGGAACTTGCGGGGGACGATCCCCAGCCTGTGGTCCAGGTGACCCATCAGGAACTGGCGGACATGCTGGGCACCTGGCGTGAGACCATCAGCAAGACCCTGCAGGACTTTCGTCGTCGAGGCCTGGTAGCCTCAGGACGTCGCCAGCTCATACTTTTGGACATGGAAGGCTTGCAGTTGGAAGCCGGGAACCTGGCCTAGGTTCCCGGCTCTTGCAGGTTCCTTTTTGTATACAAATTGTAGACAAGATAGCAACATCAGAACCACGCAAGGATAGGAAAGGAGCGACCTGTGAAGGCCCTGAACGACATTCCCGAAGCCTGGCGTCTGGCAATGCAGCGCGAAAAGGAGGCTGGCGAGTTCTACGGCCGTATGGCTCAAGCGGCCACGGACCAAGGCAGCCGATCCCTGTTCGAAATGTTGGTAGAGCAAGAAAAGAACCACTATGCGATTCTCGAAGCCGAATACCGGCGGATTTTCGAGCCGGATATGGAAATGGCCAGAGATCGAGTGCCCATCGCCTGGTACGAGTGGGAGGACTCGACTTTCGAGTTGGCCGATACCCTCGATCTGCCTGTGCTGCTGTATGTGACGGCCCCCTGGTGCGAGCCCTGTCATTTGATGGAAGAAACCACCCTGGCCGATAGCGAGGTGATCAAGGCCATCAACGATCATGTCATCCCGATTTTGGTGGATGCCGACAAGCGGCCGGACGTCGACAGCCGGTATAGCAAGGGCGGCTGGCCGACCACCGCCTTTTTGGATGCCCGTGGCGAGGTGTTGGAAAGCTACAACTTTCTCACATCGGATCAGATGCTGTTGGCGCTACAACGCATCGCGGCGCGCTACGAAAGCGGAGAGGCGGCGGCCCTGGCCGGACCGACGATTGCCATCCGGCCCGAGGCGCCGCTG
This sequence comes from uncultured Anaerolineaceae bacterium, assembly GCA_964452125.1. Classification (GTDB taxonomy): domain Bacteria; phylum Chloroflexota; class Anaerolineae; order JAAYZQ01; family JAAYZQ01; genus CAZNQW01. The sequence continues at coordinate 3,690 of CAYVLO010000120.1, forward strand.
ACCGATTTCGAAGAACGGCCCCAGGCCGTGGGCGAATTGACCCCCGATCTTGTGGACGAAGCCGTTGCCCAGGTGATGGCGGCCTTTGATCGGGTGAACGGTGGGTTTGGCAGCGCCCCCAAGTTTCACCATGCCAGCGTGCTAGAGTTGGCCCTGGCCATGGCCCATCGAACGGGTGACAAGGCACTGACCGAGGCGGTACACCAGTCGCTGGAGGGCATGGCCAAGGGGGAGATCTATGACCCGGTCGAGGGCGGGTTTTTCCGCTATGCGACGGCGGCCGATTGGAGCCGGCCCCATTATGAAAAAATGGCGGGCGATCAAGCCCAGTTGTTGGGTCTGTATTTACGCGCCTACCAGGCTTCGGGCCGAAAGAGGTATCTGGAGACGGCGCGGGGTGTTCTCTCCTACCTGGATGCTGTGATGTGGGATCGGGATCGCGGGTTCTTTTACAACAGCCAGGAAGCCGACCTCGAGTATTATGCGTTGACGGCCGAGGGGCGAAAGGGTCGGGAAAAACCATACGTGGAAAAGGCAGCCTATACCGAGCGGAATGCCGCCGTTGCCTCGGCGTACATGCTGGCGAGCGCCGTTTTGAACGAGCCGCGCTATGCCGATCTGGCCACTCGGGCTCTGGAGTTTATCTGGCAAAAGAGCTACACCGAAGGACTGGGAATGTTTCACTATTTTGACCTTCAGCCCCACCTGCCCGGCTTGCTCGCCGACCAGGTGAGCATGGCCCAGGCGTGGCTCGATGCCTACGAGCATTATGGCCGCGAGGTGTATCTCCAGCGGGCCGAAACGCTGATGCGATTCGCCGACAATGCCCTGCGCGACGGGGACGGACGTTACTATGACACGCCCGCCGCTCCCGAGGCCGTGGGTCGGCTGCGGATCAGGAAAAAGCCCTTCTGCGAAAATGTGCTGGCTGCCGAGGCCAAGTTGCGGCTGTACCGGTTCACCGGCCGCGAGGAGTATCGCCAGGCGGCCCAGGAGACCCTGGAGGCCTTGGTTCCCTATCGCGCCGATGTGGGGCTGGAAGTGGCCCGCTTTGGGCTCACCGTCGACCGCATCCTGCGCAAACCCCTCATGATCACCGTGGTCGGCGAAAACGAGGATCCCACCCGCGCCGAGCTATTGCGGGCCGCCCGCCGAGCCTATGCCGCCAACAAGACGGTCCAGGCCATCGATCCTGTGTGGGAGCAGGCGCGGCTGGCCGACCTGGGCTATCCACCCGAGCCCGCGCCGGTGGCCTATGTATGCCTGGGCACGCTCTGCACCCGACCCACTGCCGATCCCGATGAATTGTTGGCTCAGGCACAGGCGATGGTGGGCCAAGACCGCTTGGGCCAGGGCAGCGACTGGGAGTACAAAGGCCATACACTGGAGGAAGGCTTCAAGGTGGAGCCGGGAGAGCGGTTTCAGGCCTATGCCCGAGTCCTCAAGGGCGGAGACCCGGTTTTCCGCTACTGTGTATGGACGTCAAAGGAGGCCGCCGCCCAACGATGGCCCGACCTGGACCTCGATACCGACCAGGGACGGGCCAGGCTCGAGCAGGAAATGCGGTCCGAAGGCCGCAAGCGCATCCAGGCCAAGATCGATGCCGGCAGCGGGGAAAACTGGTTGCTGGACCTGCGCGCAGATGGCGAGGAAGAACTGGTTTTGGAGGCGAAACGTGGCTGAGTTGGAACCTGCCCTGGCGGCCTTGCAGATGGCGATTCAGACCGAGATCGATGGACGCAACTTTTACAGCCAGTTTGCCCGGCAGACGCAGGATGACGAGGCCCGGGCAATGTTCGAGCGGCTGGCCCAGGATGAGGTCAAACACCTAGAGATCCTCCAGGCTGCCAAGGAAACCCTGGAAACCAAGGGGACATGGACGGAATACGCGGGCATGGAGCCCGCCGCCGCGCCAGGAGCCCCGATCTTTTCGCGGGAACGCGTCGAACAGAACATCATGGAGTATGCCTCGGATCTGTCTGCGGTGAGGATGGCCTATTTGATCGAGAGGGATGCCGTCGATTTCTATCAACGGGCCCTGGGCCAGACGGAGGATCCCCGCGGCAAGCAGATGTTCCAGGATCTGATGCGCATGGAGCAAGGGCACCTGGACTTGCTACAGGGCGAGTACGAGTTCCTCAGGGGGCAGTTCCAGTTGTCGATGGGCTTTTCCCCGTTTTAGGGGCGGGATAGATCTCCCGATGGGCCTTTCGGATTGGACAGGAGGATGACCAATCGCCTGGAATGTCCGCCCTCTCGCGTCGAGCCAGAACTCGATCTCGAGAGGGCGATTCGTTGTGTAATGGGAACGCCGACCGATAATCGGCTACGCCCAGTGCTGGCCCCAAGGGGAGGTCATTCTCAGGAGGAACAATGAACCCTACCAGGATCGAGAGAGACTCCTTGGGCGAGATCGAGGTCCCTGGGGATGCCTTGTACGGCGCCCAGACGATGCGGGCCGTGCAAAACTTTGCCATCAGCGGCCTGCGGCCCTATCGCGCTTTTGTGTGGAGTCTGGCGATCATCAAAGAGGCGGCTGCCCAGGTCCACATGGATCTGGGGTTGTTGGATGAGGAGCGGGGCCGGGCCATCGTCCAGGCCGCCCGAGAGGTCGCCGAGGGCCGCTGGCAAGACCAGTTCGTCGTCGATCCCTTTCAGGCTGGCGCGGGGACGAGCCACCACATGAACGTCAACGAGGTGATCGCCAATCGCGCCAACCAAATTCTGGGATACGCCATCGACGATCCCCAAAAGCCGGTGCACCCCAACGATCATGTCAACATGGGGCAGAGCACCAACGACACGATCCCCACGGCCATCCGTCTGGGCAGCCTGTGGCGGCTGGATGAGTTGGTGGGAGAGGTCGAGCATCTGGCAGCCGAACTGCGCGTCAAGTCGAGCGAGTTCGACGATGTGGTCAAGTCGGGCCGGACCCACCTTCAGGACGCCGTGCCGGTGCGCCTGGGCCAGGAGTTTGGCGCCTATGCCCGCGCCGTTGAGCGCGACGCCGAACGGATCCGCCGCGCGGCCGATGGGTTGCGGCGCCTGGGCATTGGCGGGACGGCGACGGGCACGGGGCTCAATGCCCATCCCGAATTCCACAGCCGCATGGTGGCCCGGCTCTCGGAACTCACAGGATTGCGACTCGAGGAATCGGACGACCTGTTCGAATCGATGCAGAGCATGGCAGACGTGGTGGACTTTTCGGGATCGTTGCGCACCCTGGCAGTGACCCTGGATCGCATCGCCAACGACCTGCGCCTGCTCTCCAGCGGACCGGCTACGGGCCTGGACGAGATCCGCCTGCCGGCTGTGCAGCCCGGCAGCAGCATCATGCCGGGCAAAGTGAATCCCGTACTGGCCGAAATGCTGAATATGGCTTGTTTTCACGTCATGGGCAACGATCTGACGGTGATGTTGGCCAGTCAAGCAGGCCAACTCGAGCTGAACGTCATGATGCCCGTGATCGCCCACAACCTGTTTGAAATGATCCAAGTGCTCACCGGCGCCATCCGAGCCTTTACCGAAAAGTGCGTGGTGGGCCTTGTCGCCAACCGGGAAAAGGCCGAGGGGTGGCTGGCCAAGAATGCCATCCTGGTGACCGCTCTCAATCCCGTCATCGGCTACCTGAGGGGGGCCGAGGTGGCCAAGGAGGCGATGAGCAGCGGCCGAACCCTCAAGGAGGTCGTTGTGGAAAAGGGCTACCTGACGGCAGCGGAAGCGGACCGCCTCCTGGACGCCCGCGCCCTGACCGAGGGCGGAATCCGAGAGTAGGCGAGCCCGATAGCCAGAATCCAGGGCCGGGCCGATAGGCGCCTTGCTGGGACGAATCCAGACCAACCCATGCAAAAGAACAGAGTGAGGGGATGATGAAAATCGGATTCATGCAGTTCGCACCCACACTGGACGATGTCGAGGCCACGCTCGAGACCATCGACCGGCTGATCCCACAGGCCAAAGGAGCCGATCTGCTGGTGTTGCCCGAGCTGTGCAATTCGGGGTATCACTTTGAATCGGCGCAACAGGCCTGGGACACCTCGGAAGAGATCCCGACGGGTAGGTTCGTCCGGCATCTGGAGGGCCTCTGCCAGCAGTACGGCTTGCACCTGGTTTCTGGGCTGAACGAACGCGATGGAGACCGCCTCTACAACTCGGCCGTCTTGGTGGGCCCCCGGGGGTATATCGGTCGCTATCGCAAGCTCCATCTCTTTTTGAATGAGAAGGACTATTTTCAGCCAGGAGACGGAGGCCTGCCCGTCTTTGACATCGGTCCCTGCCGGGTGGGCATGCTGGTGTGCTTTGACTGGATCTTTCCCGAGGTCTGGCGGGTCTTGATGCTTGAGGGGGCAGACGTCATCTGCCATCCCTCCAACCTGGTGTTGCCCGGGTTGGCCCAGCGAGCAGTGCCGATCCACGCCCTGGTCAATCGATTGTATGTGGTGACGGGCAATCGGGTGGGTTCGGAGCGGGATTTGACCTTTACCGGACTATCGACCATTGCCGGCCCCAAGGGGGAGGTCCTGGCTCAAGGGTCGCCCACAGGCGAAGAGGTGCGGATCGTCGACGTGGACATTGCCGAGGCGCGCGACAAGCAGATCACCGCCCGCAACCACCTGCTAGCCGACCGAAGGCCCGAGGCCTATGCCGCCTTGGCCGACGGCACAGTGGGCCGCGGCTGAGATCGAAGGAACTGCCCAAACAAAACACCCCCCTGCTGAATCAGAGAGGTGTTTTGTTTGCTGCGGGCAGGTTTCGGGTGTTTAAAAGGGCAACTCGTCGACCGCCGTGCTAAAAAGATCGCCGATCTCCGGGCCCAGTAGGGCGAGAACCACAAACACAACAATTGCTATCAATACAAGAATCAGCCCATACTCCATCAGTCCCTGCCCCTCTTCAGCGGCCAAGAACAACACGTCGAACCTCCTTTCTGCGTTGCCCTGACTCGACAGGGGGAACCTTGCCGCACCGACAGTATACACCCATTGCCCGGTTGTGACAATAGCCCTTTAGGACTAGGTCAGGGCAAACGCATTTGGACTAACGGAGATTCACCAGGTGGGCCTGGCGATCAT
>CAYVLO010000121.1:0-8755 GCA_964452125.1 uncultured Anaerolineaceae bacterium
TCCCCATCGAATTGCATCGTGCTGCCCAATGGATTCGATCCGAACGACTATGAGGGCCTGAAGCCGGTAGCCCACGACGGGCGATTCACGCTGGTCCACGCAGGCAGTCTGTACGGAACGCGCGTGCAAAGTGTGCGGGTTTTTCTCCTGGCCTTGGCTCGATGCTTTCAGAACCAAGGGATCTCTCGCCGCAAAATCTGCGTTCGGTTTGTCGGACGCGCCGGGCACGAAGCTCAAGAGCAGGTCCAGACATTGGGCTTGGGGGACGTTGTCGAGTTCTTGGGCCACCTCCCGCACCAAGAGGCCCTGGCCCATCAATTGGCTGCCGATCTTCTGCTCCTGGTCGTGGGATCAGGGCCCGGCTCGAGCGCGGTGGCCACAGGCAAAATCTACGAGTATCTGGCTGCCGGCAAGCCGATCCTGGCCCTAACCCCGGCGAGCGCTGCTGCGGACCTGCTGGAGGAGGCCCAAGTCGGAATGATTGCCCCGCCCGACGACCCGAAGGCGATTGCCTCAGCCCTGACACGCCTCTACAGAGACTGGCGTGAGGGACGGCTCCAGGCGGCGCCCGATCCGTCTTTCCTGGCCCGCTACGACCGTCGGAATCAGGCGGCCCGGCTTGCTCAGATATTCGATGAGCTGTCCCAGCCCGCGGGACAAACTCGAGGGAAAATCGCGTGAGAATTTGCATCCTCTCCAATCCCAACAGCGTTCACGTACGTCGTTACCTCGATTTTTTCACAGGGCGTGGGCATGAACTTTCACTGATCGGCTCGTCGGTGTTACAAAATCCCCTGCCGGCAAAGATCCGTTTCCTGGACCTTCCCGCCCGATTCAACGTGCGCAAGCTCCGCTACCTTGTATGGCCGCTGCTGGTCCGCCGGTGGCTCCAGCAGATCCAGCCAGAAATTCTGCACGCTCACTTTGTCAACAGCGCCGGGTGGCTGGGAGCCGCATCGGGGTTTCACCCCTTTCTCCTGACAGCCCATGGATCAGATCTCTTGCTACTCTCGGAAAAATCCTGGATGCATCAACAGCTATCGATGCAAGCTCTGCAACGAGCCGATTATCTAACCTGCGGTTCCGAATGGCTGCTGCAAAAAGCGCTCTCGTTGGGTGTGCCACCCGATCGCGCCGAGGTCGTCCTACTGGGTGTGGACACCGACCTGTTTTCTCCCTCGCCCGACCGACAGGCACTTCGCGCGAATCTGGGGCTCAGTGCAGGGCCCATTGTGCTCAGCCTTCGAGGATTCAAACCGATCTACAATCCTTTACTGATTGCCCAGGCTCTTCCCGCGATTCTTCAACGATTCCCCACGACCCAATTGGTAGCACTCAAGGCCCATACAGAGGCGCAGATCCTGTCCCAATTCCAGACTACCATCGAGCGACAGGGTGTGGCCCACACGGTCCACTATGTGGAACCATTGTGGGACGACCACGCTGTGGCCGACTATATCCGCGCGGCCGATGTGAGCATCTCAATGGCCTCGTCCGACAGCATTGCCAAGTCGGTGCAAGAGGCCATGGCCTGTGAGATACCTGTGGTCGCCGGGGATGTTCCTGCGCTGCGGGAACGAATTGAACCTGATGTCAACGGACTCCTGGTACCCCTGGGCGATCCCGAGGCCCTGGCGACCGCCGTGATCCGCCTCCTGGAGGACGGAGATCTGCGTCGGACATTGGGAAAGCAAGCTCGCCGCACCATCTGCGAGCGGGCGGACAGCAAGGTGTGGATGGCTCGCAGCGAAGAGATCTATTACAAAATGGTCCGCGATTACGACAAAAACGCAAGGGCGGTCCAATGACCCACGTCTGCATCCTCTCCAGCGTCCATCAGGCACTGGACAACCGCATCTTTTACCGCGAGGCGCGCAGCCTGCAACGGGCTGGCTACGAGGTGACGCTCATCGCCGTCCACCCTCGCGACGAGGTCAAGAACGACGTCCAGATCATCGGCCTGCCTCGCGTGCCCCGCTGGCAACGCCCCCGGCTGTGGTGGACGTTGCTGCACCGCGCCCTGGCTACTCGGGCTGACGTGTACCACTTTCACGACCCAGAGCTGCTTCTGGTCACCCCCTGGCTGCGGCTGCTCAGCGGCAAGCCCACCATCTATGACGTGCACGAGGCCCACGCCGATTTCATCCAGGTGAAGGAGTATATGCCCACCCGGTTACGCAGCCCTTTGGCGTCGGTTTTCCGCCGAGTCGAACCCTGGCTGGCCCGGCTCCAGAGCGCCCTGGTCTTTGCCGATGGTCAGATCGCCATCCCCTTCGAGAGGGTGAGCTGCCCCCAAACAACACTCTACAACTTTCCCGCCTCCTCTTTTGTAAAGAACGCCGCTGCTGCAACTCGGGAAATTGGCGCCCAGGAACCGATTGTGTTGTATCTGGGCGGGCTCAAAAAGATCCGCGGTACTGCGGTGATGATCGAGGCCTTTCAAACAATCGTCCGCGAAATGCCGTCAGCCCGGCTTCTGCTCGTCGGCCCCTTTAGCCCGCCCGACCTGGAACAGGAGGTGCGGGAGGATATTGCCCGGCGTGGACTCCAGGACGCCGTAGACGTGGTCGGCTCCGTGCCGTTCGAGCAAGTGGGCGAATACCTGACTCGGGCCAGCGTGGGCTGGCTGGCCTGGCAACCCGTGCTCAAAAACAAGAAAAACATACCCACCAAGCTGTTCGAGTACATGGCCTACGCCCTGCCCATCGTCAGCAGCGACCTGCCATCCACCCGTCCATTCATCCACGACGGCAGGGAGGGCTACCTCGCCACGGCCGACGATCCGGCTGCCCACGCCGAGGCCATCCTGCGATTGCTGCGCGATCCCCAGGCGGCGCGGGCTATGGGTCAGAGGGGACAGGAACTGGTCCAGACGCAGTACAGTTGGGACGCCATGGAGGAGCGCTTGTTGGCGCTCTATGAGGCGGTGTTACAGGGGTTGACCGGCAGCGCCACCTGACCGCATCGATCCAAACGTTTTGGGGAGAGCCGCGATGCGAGTTCTTTATCTCAGCCAATATTTCGCCCCCGAGATCGGCGCCACCCAGACGCGCGCCTACGAGATGGCCCACCACTTGGTGACAGCGGGCCACCGGGTCACCATGGTGGCCGAAGTGCCCAACCACCCTTCGGGCATCATCCCGCCCGAGTATCGCGGCAAGCTGTGGGAGCGCTCCGAGTTGGACGGCATCGAGGTGTTGCGTGTCTGGGTCAAGGCCTCGCCCGACAAGACCTTTGCCCGGCGCATGGCCTTTTACCTGACCTATATGATCAGCGCCACGATGACCGGCCTGTTCCTGGCCCGGGGCCGCTACGACGCCCTGGTCGCTACGTCGCCCCCCCTGTTTGTCGGCGGCGCGGCCCTGGCCCTGAGCCGTCTGCGGCGCATTCCCCTCCTGTTCGAAGTGCGCGACCTGTGGCCCGAGTCGGCGGTGGCGATGGGCGAGCTGAGCCGTTCCCGCGCCATCACCTGGGCCACTCGACTGGAAGAGGCCTGCTATCGGCGGGCGCGCCGCATTGTGGTCGTCACCGAGGGCATCCGGCAGCGGCTGGTCGAGCGGGGTTTTGGCGACAAAGTGATCGTCATCCCCAACGGCGCCAACACAGACTTGTTTCGGCCCGATCCTGAAGCGGGCGCTACGCTGCGGGCAAGGCTGGGACTGGAGGACAAGTTTCTGGTGGTCTATGCCGGGATTCACGGGCTGGCTCAGGGGCTGGAAACGGCCCTGGGCGCCGCCCGGCGATTGCAAGCCGATCCCGATATCCATTTCCTGTTCGTGGGGGAAGGACCCAAAAAGACCGAGCTTCTGGCTCTCAAAGAGGAGATGGGACTGAACAACGTCACCATGCTGCCCGAGGCGCCCCGCCTGGAGATGCCTGCGTACCTGTCGGCGGCCGACGTGGCGCTGGTGCCCTTGCGAAAATTGGAGTTGTTCCAGGGGGCCCTGCCCTCCAAGATGTTCGACGCCTGGGCCTGCGGCTGCCCGGTGCTGTTGTCCATCGACGGCGAAGCCCGCCAGGTGTTGGAGGAGGCAGACGGCGGCCTTTTTGTGGAGCCGGAGGACGAAGAGCAGTTGGCCGAGGCCCTCTCCCACCTGAAGGATCGACCCGACCTCCTGGCGCAGTATGGCGCCCAGGGCCGCCGCCACGTCGAGCAGCACTATTCGCGGCAGCGCCTGGCCGAGCAGTTGGAGCAGGTTCTGCGGTCGATGCCAAGTCCTCTGATTTGAGCCTCGACCCGCGTAGTTTGATCGGCGCGGCTGCCCAGGTACCGAGCGCGATGACTGGCCTTTGGAGTGCAGCTTGCTGCCACAGAACAACGCTAGCAAGCGTCCTGTCGATCACAGGGTTGCCGCTTCAGAAACCGGGGTCTTGTCAAAACTCCGGTCTCTAGCAGCCTGTCGGAGAGAAAACCACCGAGGCAAAACACCGTCTGTTCTGTCATTCTGAGGCCCCGAAGGGGCCGAAGAATCTCGCTTGTTGGCTGTCAAATGCGATCTAATGGCGAGATTCTTCGTCGCTCCGGCGGCTTCGCCGCCTCCGCTCCTCAGAATGACAACCCTCTCCGACAGGCTGCTAGGATGGAGCACCCACCAGGTGCACCCAGGGCAGATCGACTGCATGAAACAAGCGTCGGTCGGCCGTCCACAGCCCACCCTCCAGGCCTTCTGCCAACGCCAGGTAAAAGCTGTCGTATGCGGCAGCGCGATCGAGGCGCTGCGTCCATTCGAATGCACTCCAGACCAGCTCGTCGTACGGAGCCACACTGCACACCCCCAAACGCTGCGCCAAGGCCAGGGCGCGTTGTCCTTCCTCTACGGTGAGCTGGCCGAAATGCACCATCTTGCACAAGGCTGACGTGATCTCGTACATCCATAGCGACGGCGCATGCATCTCATAGCCATCGGCCAGCCACCTGGCGACCAGAGACTGCACATCAGCCTGATAGGGACCCGGTAGGATCAGGCGAAAGACCAGGCTGGCATCAACCACCAATGTCTTTGGCATCCCGCGTCTCCAGGTCGTCGCGCGCGGCATCCCACAGCGCGTCCACGTCGAGTTGTTCGCCGCCCCGCCTGATCAGGATCTCGGCCGCCAGAGCATCCCTGTCGGCTACCCAAAGCCGCCACTGATCCAGGTTGGCTTTGGCCCTGGCCTCTTCGAGCCGTTCGTAATCCTCAATGCTCACGATCGCCGCCTTCGGTTTGCCCCTGGATGTCAACAAGATTCGCTCCCCACCATAGGCCACCCGGTTGACCAGATCAGAGATGTCCCGCTTCACTTGCCCGATACTGACTTGGGTCTGCGCCATATCAACCTCTCTCGTTTCATGTTGCAATATCCTGACAAAGAGTATAATGCAACTCTCCCGAATTGTCAACGATAAACCGTTCTCTATTCCAACTCTATCACAGATAGTTCGTCTTGTCCGGCTTTCAGAGCGTCCCACACCCTGGATTTTCCCCCACCCCGACTCCAACTCCGGTCGCACATGACCAGGGAGCCACTGCACACGACCGCATCCCATGCGTGCTTTGCCACAGCGCTGCCTGTGAACCCGTTCCGGCTTTCCATTGGGCAAAAATGTGCTATAATAGGGCGCGTGCAAGCGTCCAAAGGCGCTCGCACCCGGACCTACAGAGCATGGAACGACAAATTTCTGGCCTACGAAGCGAGCACCTATGCGAATCCTAGTTACGGGCGGAGCAGGCTATATCGGCTCCCACCTGGTCGACGCCCTGTATCAAGAGGAGCACCAGATCACCGTCCTCGACAACCTGTCCACAGGCAAGCGGGCGAACATCGAACATCTGTTGAGCCAGGAGCGCTTTCGCTTCCTGCACGATTCGATCCTGAACGAGCGCCTGGTCGATGAGACGGTGAGCGCCGTCGATCAGGTTTATCACCTGGCTGCGGTCGTCGGCGTGAAATATGTGGTCGACGACCCCGCCCAGTGCATCGCCACCAACGTGGGCGGCACGGAAACGGTGCTGGGAGCAGCCCTCCGCCACGGCAAACGAACTGTCATCGCCTCCAGTTCCGAGGTGTACGGCAAGAGCACCCAGGTGCCTCTGGCCGAAGAGGACGACGCTGTGGTCGGCCCAACGACGGTGGGGCGTTGGTCCTACGCCCTGACCAAGGCCCTCGACGAGCACCTGGCGATGGCCTACGCCCAAAAGGGATTGCCTGTGTCCATCGTGCGCTATTTCAACTCCTACGGCCCCCGGTTGGACCCCAAAGGCTATGGCAGCGTGGTCGCCCGATTCATCACCCAAGCCCGCCTGGGCCAGCCGATGACGGTGTTTGACAACGGAGAGCAGACCCGCTGTTTCACATACGTCCAGGACACCGTACAGGGCACCCTCCTGGCGGGCACGGTCCCTCAGGCCGTGGGACGGGTGTTCAATATCGGCTCCAACCGGGAGACCCGGATGCTGGAGCTGGCCGAGATGATCCGCGCCTTGATTGGCTCAACATCAGAAATCGTTCACGTGCCCTACGACAACGCCTTTGGCGTCCGGTTTGAAGAAACGCGACGGCGCGTTCCAGACGTCCACCGGGCAGAATCGGTGCTCGGGTTTCGCGCCCAGACCCCTCTGGAAGAGGGCCTAGCGACGACCATCGCCTGGTTCCGCCAGACCTGGCCCGGGCGCGAGCAGCAGACGTGACAGGCTGAGCCGCCATCAGCGGCTTTGGAGATCACAGTATGGAAGACAGGATTCGTACCCGGCTCGGAATATTCTGCGACCGCGTAATTGAAGCGGGCTGGCTTGTCGCCGTGATCATTGTCCCGCTTTTCTTCAACATCTACTCTCAGCGCGTGTTCGAGCCCGACAAGCTGTCGCTGTTGCGCTCGATCGCTCTGGTGATGGCTGTGGCCTGGCTCGTCCGTTTGGCCGACGACTGGCGCGGGCGGCAGGCAGAAAGCGCCCGGCCCGAACCCGGCCCTTCGCTGTGGAGGCAGATCACCCGGACGCCCTTGGTGCTGCCCACTCTGCTGTTGGCCCTGGTCTATGTGGTGGCGACGCCGCTGTCACTGGTGCCCCACGTCAGCCTGTGGGGCTCGTACCAACGATTGCAGGGCACCTATACCACCCTGTCCTACATGGTCCTCTTTTTTCTGCTTTTGGATGGGCTGCGCACCAAGCGACAGCTCAACCGGTTGATCAATGCCATGGTGCTGGTGAGCTTTCCCATCAGCATGTACGGCCTGATCCAACATTTTGGGCTCGACCCCCTGCCCTGGGGCGGCAACGTCACTACCCGCGTGGCCTCGAACATGGGCAATGCCATCTTTGTGGCCGCTTTCCTGATTATGGTCGTCCCTCTCACAATATCCCGGCTGTTGGAGAACTGGAAGGAAGCCGTGGGGCATTTTGAGGTCCGGGATGGGGTGCTGGGCATCATCGCCTTTGTCCTGTTGGTGGGAGCGCTGCTGGCTGGCATGCTCCTGGAGGCGGGTAGGAGCACCCTATGGGTTCGCTGGGTAGCTTTGGTCATCGGTGTCGGGTTGCAAGTTCCCATCTATCTCCTGACGCCGGAGGAACGACGCTCCCGGGTCCTGACCATTTCACTGCCCATGACCTTTGCCTTCCTGGTGGCTTTTTCCTGGATCCTGGAGATCTTTTTCCCGCCCGCTCTGCCCAACTATTTCTGGTTGGGGTTGGTCGCCTCGATCATCTTTGTCGTCGCCATGGCTGCCTTTGCCTTCTATTTGCGCAAGCCAATCAGTCGGCTCCTTTTGCTGGCTGCCTATTTCGTGATCCTGATCGCCCAGATCATCTGCATCTTTTACACCCAAAGCCGTGGGCCTTTGTTGGGCCTCCTGGGCGGCATCTTTTTCTACTTTGCCTTGCTGGGCTTGATCAAGCGCCGTCTGTGGTTGCCCTGGACCATGGCTGGCCTGGCAATCCCCCTGACGATCTTTTTGGTGATCTTTAACACGGTCGATACCCCGCTCATGGAGAACCTTCGGGAGACGCCCTATGTGGGACGCCTGGGCAAGATCTTGCAGACGGAGGAAGGCACGGGCAAGGTGCGCGTGCTGATCTGGGAGGGCGTGGTCGACATGATGGGCAGCCACGAGCCGCTAGAGTACCCCGGCGAAGACGGCGGCCCCGATCCATTAAACGCCGTGCGGCCCATCATCGGCTATGGCCCCGAGTCGATGTACGTAGGCTACAACCGCTTTTATCCGCCCGACCTGGCCCACTATGAACGGCGCAATGCCTCGCCCGACCGCTCGCACAACGAAACCTTTGACGCATTGGCCACCACGGGCTATATCGGCTTTGCGGCCTACATGTTCCTGTTCCTGAGCGTGTTCTACTATGGCTTTAAATTCCTCGGGCTGATCCGCGAACGCTGGCAGACCCTGGCGCTGGTGGGGCTTTACGTCGGAGGCGGCATCGCCGGCGCCGTGGGCGCCTGGATCTGGCGCGGGCCGGTGTACCTGGGCGTCGGCATCCCCGGCGGCGTGACCCTGGGCCTGGCCGCTTATGTCCTGGTGTTGATGATCAGCGGCACCTTCCGGCCCAAGGTAGAGCAGGGATGGGGAGGTCGCTATGCCCTGTGGATCCTCGCCATACTGACCGGTGTGGTGGCCCACTTTATCGAGATCCATTTTGGCATTGCCATTGCGGCCACGCGCACCTACTTCTGGGCCTTTGCCGGGATGTTGGTGGTGGTCGGCACACGGCTCGCCTCGCAACCTGCAGAAGGAGAGACACTCCCCTCTCAAGCCACCCAACCGACG
>CAYVLO010000122.1:0-8720 GCA_964452125.1 uncultured Anaerolineaceae bacterium
GCCGGTGAGGGCGGCCACGTCGGCGATCATACCCAGGGCGACGAGATCGAGGCTCAAGTCGGCCGTCGGCGGGTCCAGGGCGCGGATGAGTTGATGGGCCACGCCCACGCCACTGAGGGTGGCCAGGGGATGGTCGGCGGGCAGGCGATGGGGGTTGATCACCGCCAGGGCAGGGGGCAGGGTCGCTTCGGGAATGTGGTGGTCGGTGATGATCACCTCGGCGCCGAGGCTGTGGGCGAGATCGACGGCGCTGTGGGCGGTCACGCCAGTGTCGCAGGTGAGCACCAGGCGGGCGCCTTGCTCGATCCAGTGGCTCAGTGTCGGTTCGTGAATGCCATGGCCCTGGTCGCGGGTGGGGACGTAATAGTCCACCTGGGCTCCCAGGCCGTGCAATCCTTCGACCAGGAGGGCGGTGGCCGTCTGGCCGTCGGCGTCCAAGTCGCCCCAGACCAGGATCGATTCCTGCCGGTCGATGGCCTGCCGTAGCCGCGCGGCCCCGGCTTCAAGATCGGGCAGGTCGGTGGGCGGCGCAGGGGTGTAGAGGGCGGGGTCCAGAAAGGCCCGGGCGGTCTCGGCGATGCAAAGGCCGCGCCGGAACAGGGTCCGGGCGACGAGTTCGCTGCCGTGGGCTGCTTGCACCAGTTCGGGCGGCGGAGTGATGGGCTCGGGGTCCAGCCAACGGGTCATGGCTCTGGTTTTTGTCCTCTCAAAACTCGATCTCGGCAATCTGTTCGAGATCGAACTCGAATTCCACGGGTTCGCCGTCCAGGTCGTCGGGCGCGTCGTCGGGAAAGCCCGGCTCGACGTGTCGCTCGCACAGAGAGCGATAGTTGCAAAAGCGGCAGTGGCGCTCGTCGGGAGTGAGGGGCCACTCCTCGGCCGCGGGCTGCTGGACTACCTCGTCCACCAGATGGGCCAGATATTCCAGGTCGGCGTGGTGCTGGGCGGCGTCGTAGGGAAAGCGCTCGGTCTCGCCCCCCTGCCGGGCAAACCAATAGACCATCTCGATTTGTTCGGGATCGGGCGCCCGACCCGCGTTGACGGCTGCGCCTGCCCGGGCGGCGACGGCGCGATAGACGCGGGTCTGCAATCGGGCAGCCAGGTACGAGCGGCCCGGGCGGTGGTGGGCCGTCTTCCATTCGACAATGACCAGGCGCTGCCCGGGCTCCACAGCCAGCAGGTCGTACTTGGCCACCAGCCGGTGGCCGGCCAGCGGCGCCGATAGGACCAATTCGGGGCGCCGCACCGACTGCGGCAGGGGAGCGGGTGGGCGCGAGAGCAGGGTCTGCCACCAGGTCGCCAGCTCGGGATCCTCGATGGACCGGCTCAGGGTGTCGATCTCTAGCCCCAGCTCGAGCTGGTAGGCCAGGCGATGCAGGTCTTCACCCAACTGGCGGTCGCGCTCGGCCTCGGTGGGCTTGCCTGTGATCAGGGCGGGCCAGGGCCGCATGAGCACGTGGCGCAGTTGGAATCGACGCGGGCAGTCGACATAATCTTGCAGCTTGCCCTGATCGAATGAAAAGGATTCGGGCAGCGAGGGTTGGGTCATGGCGGCCTCATGGTTCGGATTGGGCGGCTCCCCAACGGCGGATCAGCGCCGTGAGGGGTTCGGCCGGGCCGATGCCCGATTCGGCATGGCGTCCGGTGTTCCAGGTGACGATCAGGTCGCGCCGGGCGCGGGTAATGCCCACATACAGCAGGCGGAGGCGCTCGGCCACATAGTCCATCCGAGCATCCTGGCTGGGCTGGCCCGCGGGGATATCCAGAGGGAACCCACCGGGGAGTCCGGCTCCGCCAGCCAGGGCCTCCAAATAGGCCAGGACCTCCGCTTCGAGATTCAGATGGTCGCGGATGTACCAGGCCTCGGCGATAAAGCGATCGTGAGGCAGCCCTGAGGGAAAGTCGTAATTGTTGATCGACATCAAATGGACCCGGTCCCACTCCAGGCCCTTGGCCTTGTGCATGGTCGCCACGGTGACCTGGCCCGGCGGCGGCTCAAAGCCGGTGTCTTGCTCGTCAAATCCCAGGAAACTGCGCTCATTGCGGGCGATGACGGCCAGCTCTTGCACCAGCTCGGGCAGGCGAAAAGAAGGTTGGCCTTCGGCGGCGTTGCGCAACAGGATGGCCAGCTTGCGCGCCAGGGCCAGTTCGTGGGCCTGGGTGAACAGGTCGTTGGCCAGGGTCAGGACCAGTTGGTCGATGGGCATGGTGGCCGCCAGATGCCAGCGCCGGGCCCGCTCGCGGAACTGCTCCAAGAGTTCGGCTTCGTCCTGGGGCAAGCTGGGCGCCAGGTCGGTCAGCCAATCGCGGTCGGCGCGGGGCCAGAGGTAGGCCTCCACGTGGGTGCAACCCTTGATCCGTTTGGCCACGCGGGCTACCCGTGCCTGGGCTTCCTCGTCCTGGCGGTCGTCGCGGCGCCACACTTCAAAGGCGACGGCGAGCTTGCGGGGCGACGTGGGGTCGGCCAGGCAGCGCAGCAGGTTGCCCACAGCACCGGCCGTCGCCCGAGTGGAACTGGTCGAGCGCAGGAGGTCGACATAGGGGATCTTTTGGGCTTTGAGCAGGTCGACCATCTCGAATCCCCGCTGATTGCGGGGCGCCAGCACGCCTACGCTCCGGTCGGGGTGATCGGGCAGCCAGCGGGCGATCGAGTCGACGACGATCTTGAGTTCCTCCTCGGGGGTGTGGGGCCTGTCGTCCAGGTGGATGGCCTGGGGGTCGTTGGGCGGGTTGGGCTGGGAGTCGCCTGGCAGGGTGGGCACGATGTGCAACCGGCGAAAGGCGCCCTGCCCCCGCATTTCGGGGGTGGGGTGTTGCTCCACGGTCCAGTCCACCAGGTCGTTGGCCAGGGCAATGATGGCCGGTTGGGAACGACCCGATTCGGGCAACGCCACCTCGGCGACGTTGGGTTCGCGCAAAAAATTGAGCAGGTACTTGGGGTTGGCGTTGGTAAAGGTATCGTAGATGGCCTGGTTGGGATCGCCGACCCGGATCCAGTTGCCGCCCGGCCCAGCCAAAAGCCGCAGGATCCGTTCCTGGAGCAGGCTCGAGTCCTGGGCCTCGTCCTCGAGCAGGTAAGGCCATTGCCGCTGCAAGCGGGCTAAATAGTCGCCGTCGCGTTGGAGGGCCTCCAGCGCCAAGCGGATCAGGTCGTCAAAGTCGACGGCGCCGCGATAGGCCAGGCTGTGCTGATACTCAAGGTAGCAATCGGCGCCCATGCGCACCAGGTGGAGCCACGGTGAATCGGGGATGGCCCGCAGCCGCTCCTGCAGCACCTCGGGGGCCAGTTGCAGGTCCTTGGCGCGTTTGATAATAGCCCGGCAGATGCCGTCGGCCAGCTCGGGCCACTTGGTGTTCCGGATCCAGTCGCGGCGATTTTCCTCCAGGTCGGCATTCAGAAACGGTTCGACAATATCGTCGTGACTGCGGAGCCAGGCGGCCGTCACTTCCTGGCGCACGCGGGTGGCTTCTCGCTCGTCGATGATGCCGAAATCGTCGGCCAGGCCGACCAGGGCGGGACGCTCGCGGACGATATCGTGGGCCAGGCCGTGGAGGGTGCGCACCCGGTAGCCGAAATTGGGCAGCAGCCCACGCTGCTCGATCAGGGCGTTGATGCGCCGCCGAAAGTTGTCCACGGCCGAGTTGACCAGGGTGACGATGAGCACCTCCTGGCTGTCGTCGATCCGGTCGGCGACGAGCTGAGCCGCCAGATGGGCCAGGGTGGCCGTTTTGCCGCTGCCGGGCACGGCCGAAATGCCCATCTTGCCCTGGACATAGTTCAGGGCTTGCTGTTGGCCGGCGCGGGGTCGGAACTCGCTCATGGGCTCTTTCTCTGCCACTGGCGGAGCAGGCGGTGGGTGGCCTGCCACAAGGGCCCTTGCTGTTCGCTGCCCTGATCGTTGAGATCGCTAAAGGCCAGATAGATGCGCTCGCGGCAGCGGCGCGTTAGTCCCAAGATGAGGCGCCCCAGGGCCTGGTCGCGCACCTGGACTTCGTCGTCGTCGACCCAGACCCGGTCCTCGTCCCAATCGCGGCGCAGGACGTAAGGGTGGGTCAGGGGTTGATAGATGCGTTCGTACCAGGATCGGCTGCCGGCGTCCAGCCAGAACTGGATGGCTACAGGCCGGTTCATCATCAGAAAGGTGTAGGCCGGGACCAACAGCACGCCCCGATCGGAAACCGGCTCCCAGCCGGATAGGTACTGGGCGGCGACCACGCCCCGCTCGACCATGTCCACGTATTCACGGCTGAGGGAGACCACCGCCGATGGGTCGACTTCCTCGTCTGGCTCTGCCGGAGGGAAGGCCTGGTAGAATTTGCGCGCCGATTCGATCAGGCGGGCGGCGGCCTGCCCGGCGTTCAGGTTGGCGCGGAAGCCAAATCCGGGCTGCGACAGGATTTCGCCAAAGAGCCGGCTGATCAGGTGGTCCAAGCGCTCGACGCCGGAGGAGTCGGCGGGCTCTTGCTGAACCCGGGCCAGCCATTCCTGGAGTTCGGTATAACGACCGCCCAGGAGAAAGGTGATCCGCTGCTGGAGGCTGGCGCCGATGCGGTGAAAGGGCAGGAGTTCAGGTTGGCGGTCGCGCACGCGATAGACGTGTTGAGCCAGGATGCGGGCGCGAATGGGGTCCAGATCGGCGATGGCCTCTGACAGGGCGTGGGCCACGTCGATCTCGGGCGGGGCGTAGCCCCAATCGGGATGGGCGAGCTTGATCAGGGTGAGGAGGCAGCGAACGGCCGGTTCCTCGCGGAGTTGGCGGGAGGGGCGATGGGTGTAGGCTTGGATGCCGTAGGTTGCCAGTCGCTCGGTCACCGAAAAGCGCAGAGCGTCGCTGAGAAAGGGGGCCAGGATGGCGATCTGCGCCGGGTCGTGCTGTTCTTCGATGACCAGGCGCGAGACCTCATCGGCCACCCAGTCCACCATTTCGGTTTGAAAGTGGTGCGACTGAACCTGGAAGGCGGGCCGGGGATCGATCTCTGGGGATGCGTCGGCCGGATCGAAGCCAAAGGGGCGGGCCAGGGCCACGCCCAGGGCGGCCATCGAGGGACTGGGTACCCGCGAGGGAGCCATCACGATGTGCGAGCGGCATTCCTGGGCGAGCTGGAGGGCGCCACTGGGGTCGGCGCCGAGAAAGACGCGATAGCCTCCGTCGGCGTCGTACAGGAGGAGGGCCGATTCGCAGAGAGGCAGCCACAACCGGAGGAGGTCGTGGGTGGCGGGAATGTCCTCTTCGACGTTGTCGACGATCAGGTGCCGGTAGCCGCTGAGGAGGTAGCGCCGCAGCAGCGGCAGGGGCAACAGATGCTGTTGCAGGACCTCAATCTGGAGGGACCAGTCCAGCCGATTGCCCGCCAGGCACTCTTGCCGGAAGGCGAGGGCCATGGCCTGGACCGCGTCATAGATGCGCAGCATGGCCGATTCGCCGCTCCAGGCGCGCTGGAGGCGTGGGGCGATCTCTTGCAGCGGAAAGCGGACGGCGGCGGCTTTGTTCAGGTTGTCGATGACCTGGCTGACGAGGCGGGCGCGGGAGATGCGCACACCGTCAAAGGCGCCCTCGGACAGAAACTTTTCGGCGATGCGGTCCATGTAGTACTGGGCCGTTTCCAGGGTCAAAAAGTGAGGGCGCCGGTGGGGTTGGGCAAATCCGGCCGGCTCACCGGCCAACGGCCAGAAAAGGTCGACGGTGCGACGGGCCAGGCCGCCAATGGTAGCCACGTCGACGACACCCCGGGCGGGCAAATCGGCGCGGTGCAGGTACTCGTAGTAGGGCAGGGCCAGGGTACGCTGGGGGACCAAGATCAGGATCTGTTCGGCGGGGACGCCCTGAGCCAACAGATAATCCAGTCGGCGGACGGCAAGGGTGGTCTTGCCCGCGCCCGGCGGGCCGGACACAAAGGTGGTGGCGTTGTTGTGATAGGGAGCCGCGATCAGTTCGTCACTCATGGCCGAGATCCTGAGGCCACCACCGACGGATGATGGACAGAGAGCCAAGATACCAGTGGGCGCCATATTTGCGAGAGTGGACCACCCCGTCCACGACCCGGTTCGCGGCGCCGGGCAGGTGAGCGGCATCCACGGGGATCACGCCGTCGCCCAATTGTGCGCCGTTGTTGGAAAAGTAGCGGTAGCTGCGAAAGGCCTGCCTCTCGGCCAATCCGCCCTGCTCGTCGCCCTGCACACTCTGACTGGCAATGGCATAGTAGGACAAGCGGTCAGCATAGGGGGCTCCGGGGGCCAAACGGCTTGCATCGCGGATCAGATACCAGTCGGGGCCGGTTTCGGCGCAGTGGGGGCTGCCCAGGGTGATGAGAGCAGATACATGGCCCGCCCCGGCATAGACTTGGCCCTCAATCGGTTGGTCGCTCAGGTACAGGCGAGACACCAACCCCCCGGCGCTGTGGGCTACCAGGATGAACTGCCTGGCCCCCATTTTTCTCCTGGCCCACAGGACCGTGTCCCAGAGCTTGGTCAGGAGAGGGCCCGCGCTTTTCTGGCGCTCGGCCTGCCACCAGTCCCAGGGCAGCAGCGGCACGCCGATGGCGCGCAGGCCACTCACATCTTCCAGGTGGCGGGCAGCCGCCAGGTAGGCGGGCCACACCGAGTTGTATCCGCCGATTAGGAGTATGGCCGGCTGTGTCATGTTCAGGTTCACAAACTGGTTCGATTAGTGGCCCTTGCCTTTGGCCAGAGCCTGCATCTGGCGCCGCGCCGGCACCAGCGGGGTGTTGCGATGGCAAAGCACGATGGTCGGCAGCAAATCGTCGGTGGCATGGTAGGCTCGGCAGATCTCGGGGATGGGATCGTCGAGCTGGTCCATCGCGAGAAACTGCACTTCGTGCTCGGCCCACCAGCGACGGATGCCCGACCGGGTCCATTCCGCTCGATCAAAGACGATCTCGCGCAGACGCCAGCGGGGTTTGTTGCCCGGCTTGCGATCGTAGGCCACGATCATGGCCTGGTCGGTCAGGTGATCGCGCTCTTGGGGCGGATGATCGCCCGGGAGTTGAATGACAAATGCGTCGTCGTGTTCGATGATGGGTGTTCGCGCTTTTTTGGTCATATTGGCCTCAGATTGATTATAGCATCCCTTAGCCGAGAGCGCAATACAGCCGGCTGCCGGTGTTCGGGCGCACGGGGTTTGTGGGGGCGCCCACGCACCCCCGCGATGGATTTCTGAGATTTCCGGCATTCGGTCGATGCCGCGCCCACTTGGGAGCCGATGGTGTGGGGGCGGGCGGGTGATTTTACCAGAGGCTTCACATCAGGCTCTAGCATTTGACTTGTACAGCATACTGATGGTACACTGGTTGGGGTCCGGGAAGACCCGTGCCCTCGGCCCCTTCCCGTCCCAGATAAGGACCCCTTTGTCCATTGGGTCGCGAGAATCGAAAAGCACGATCGATATTGACCTTGAGCACCCAGGGAGGAGCAAAACGTATGGCACGAACCAACGACATGACCTTCAAGATTGCCGGAGAAGCGGGCCAGGGGGTCGAGTCCAGCGGGGCAGGATTTGCCCAGGCCCTTGCCCAGGGGGGATTGCACGTATTCGGCCTGCCCGACTATATGTCGCGCATCCGGGGCGGGCTCAATTCCTTTCAGGTGCGCGTCCATGAGAAACCCCTGTATTGCCACGAGAAGGCGGTTCACGTCCTGCTACCTTTGAGCCTGGAGGCGCTGGAAACCTATCAAAAGGAACTGGTCCCGGGTGGTGGGGTCATCTATGACCAAGGACTCAAAGTAGACCCGCAAACCATTATCGATGGCGGACGCAAGGCCATGCCGGTGCCGCTGGTGGACATTGCCAAAGAGCATGGCGAGCGGGTGATGGCCAACACCGCGGCTCTGGGTGCCGCTGCGGGCGTGGTCGAGTACTCGTACGATCGTCTGGCCGACGTCATCCACAACAACTTTGCCCGCAAGGGAGGTGATGTGGTGGCAGCCAACCTGCGGGTGGCGCGCACTGCCTACCTGTACGCTCAAGAGCATTATGCCAGCGATTTTGAGTGGAAGCTCGAGTCGATCCCATCGGCGCCCAAACGGATGGTGATGTCGGGCAATCAGGCCTTTGCCTTGGGGGCGCTGGCGGGCGGCTGCCGCTTTGTGTCGGCCTATCCGATGACGCCGGGCACGTCGATCATCGAGTGGATGGCGCGCCACGAGAAGGATTTTGGCGTGGTGACCAAGCACGCCGAGGACGAGATCGCGGCAGTGTGCATGGCCATCGGCGCCAATTTCGTGGGGGCGCGGGCCATGACGGCCACATCGGGCGGTGGATTCTCGCTGATGGTCGAGGCGCTGGGCCTGGCAGGCATGGCCGAGGTGCCGTTGGTGATTCTGGAGGCGCAGCGGGGCGGTCCGTCGACCGGGTTGCCCACGCGCACCGAGCAGAGCGACCTGCTGTTTGTGCTCAACGCATCACAGGGCGAGTTCGCCCGGCTGGCGCTGGCCCCTGGGACCGTTGAAGAGTGTTTCGAATGTGGTTGGCGAGCCTTTAACCTGGCAGAGAAATACCAGACGCCGGTGTTGGTGCTTTCCGACGAGTTGCTGGCAGCGTCGCTGCGCACGGTCGAGGTGGAGGACATCGATTTCGACAAGGTAGAGATCGACCGGGGCAAATTGCTGACCGACGAGGAGCTGGACGGGATGGACGAGCCCTACAAGCGCCATCGCTTCACCGATGATGGGATTTCGCCGCGGGCCCTGCCAGGGCATCCCA
>CAYVLO010000123.1:0-245 GCA_964452125.1 uncultured Anaerolineaceae bacterium
CTTTTCGCGACCCGTGATCGCTGAGAATGACTGTGGAATCGTGGCGTCCTTTCAGGCATTGTGCCATCAGGCATCAATGCCTGCCACCGCACCGCTGGTTGGGCCCAAGCCTGCCCGCGCAGGGTTTGATTGCAGCATGCAAGATGTAATCCAAGACCAACTCTCCCCGCCCATCCACCTCCATTGAAAATGCCAAAGCCGTGACGCACGCATTTGTACTCAGCAAAAATAGAGGAAAAAAGGTT
>CAYVLO010000123.1:255-8614 GCA_964452125.1 uncultured Anaerolineaceae bacterium
TATAATGGTTGTGTTCACAATAGAGGACACCTCGAGGTTTTTACCCAACCAGAGGGACGCAAGGGCATCTCAGCATTCGGCGCAATAGGTCTCTGTGCTTATAGCCCGCCCACAGACATGGCCGAGGAGGCTGCCCCTTCTAGAGTGGCTGTGCCTCAACCACGTCAATGGATGAACTGGCTTGTGGCACCAGGGTGTGCCACAAGACGATAGACGAAGGGCATGTGGCTCCAAAAATGCTCGAACTCCACTTGGCAGAAGTCGAAAACCTAATATTTACTCTGCCCAGCCAGTACTACCGGCTCTTGCTGATTGTTGGACCTACAGGTTCTGGCAAGACCCGGATCCTCAAAGGTTTAAGCCGCAGCAAGGACATCCCCTATGTCAACCTCAACCTGGCCCTCAGCCAGCGGTTGCTCGACGTGGATCATAGGGAGCGCCCCTTGCGGGTTCACCACTTTTTGGCGGACGTGATCGATGAGCAGTCCGCGGATGTTGTCATCCTCGACAACATCGAACTGCTTTTTGAACCCACTTTGCACCAAGATCCCCTGGCCTGCTTGCAAGGATCCAGTCGCAACAAGGCGCTCATCGTATCCTGGGGCGGCAAATACGTGGGCAGTTTATTGACTTATGCCGAGCCGGGACATCCCGAGTACCGCCGTTACGACCGGCCTGATGCCGTCATTGTCGCTCTTCCATCATAGGAGACTGACGTATGAAGTACAAAGACCTGATCCAGTTCGATCCGATTGAGACCGTCGTCCAACTGCGCGAAGCCGACGACAAACAGGAGGCAAACCACCTGGTCAGCACCTACGTCATCTCGGACCGCATGGCCGACATCCTGATCCGTTTGGTCATCCCTCAACTGCAATTTGCCGTACCCAAAGACAACAAGGGGTTGATGATCGTGGGCAACTATGGCACTGGCAAGTCGCACCTTATGTCGGTGTTGTCTGCGGTGGCCGAGCACAGTGACCTGGCGGCATCTCTGACCAACGAGCAGGTCGCCAGTGCTGCCCAGGCTATCGCCGGGCAGTTCCGGGTGGTGCGCACCGAGATTGGCGCGACGACCATGCCCTTGCGAGACATCCTCTTTGGCGAACTAGAGCTGGCCCTGGCGCGAATGGGCATCCCCTATCGGTTCCCGGGCATGGGCCAGACCTCCAATAGCAAGGACCTGCTGGTGGCCATGATGAGCGCCTTCCACGAGCGCTATCCCGACCAGGGGCTGCTGCTGGTTGTGGACGAGATGCTCGAATACCTGCGCTCGCGGCAAGACCAGGCGCTGGTGCTGGATCTGACCTTTCTGCGTGAGTTGGGCGAGGCCTGCCGCCTGACGCGATTTCGCTTCATGGCGGGCATTCAAGAGTCCCTGTTCGACAGTCCTCGCTTCCAGTTTGTGGCCGATTCGGTACGACGGGTAAAGGACCGGTTTGAGCAGGTACGAATCGCGCGCGAGGACGTGGCCTATGTGGTGGCGGAACGACTGCTGCGGAAAAGCGCCCAGCAGCGCGGCTGGATCCGCGAGCATTTGAAGCAGTTCACGCCGCTGTACGCCGCCATGGCCGAGCGGCTTGAGGAATTCGTGCGGCTCTTTCCGGTGCACCCGGCCTACCTGGAAATGTTCGAGCGGGTGTATGTGGCGGAAAAGCGCGAAGTGCTCAAGACGCTCAGCGCCGAGATGCAAAGCCGGCTGGAGATGGAGGTTCCTGCCGATGAACCGGGCCTGATCGCGTACGACACTTACTGGACGCGGCTCCGCGAGAACCCTTCGTTCCGCAGCATTCCTGAGGTTAAGGAGGTCATTGACAAGAGCCAGGTGCTGGAGGACCGGGTGCGCAATGCGTACACCCGACCCCAGTACCGGCCGGCTGCCCTGCGCATCATTCACGCCCTCAGCGTTCACCGGCTGACCACCGGCAGCATCAGGGCGCCGATTGGGGCCACTGTAGAAGAGCTGCGCGACAGCCTCTGCCTCTACCTGCCTGTGCCGGAGCGCGACGCCGACTTTCTCAGAACGACCGTCGAGACCACGCTGCGCGAGATCATGCGCACAGTGAGCGGCCAGTTCCTTTCGTTCAACCCGGACAACGGTCAATACTACTTGGACCTGGAAAAAGACATTGACATTGATGCCAAGATCGAGGAACGGGCAGCGAGCATCGGCAACGAACAGCTTGACCGCTACTACTTTGAGTCGCTGTTGCGGGTGATGGAGTGCCCAGAGGCTACCTACGTGCCCGGGTACCGCATCTGGCAGCACGAAGCAGAGTGGCGAGAGCGGCGGGTGACCCGCCCCGGCTATCTCTTTTTTGGCGCGCCCAACCAACGTTCTACGGCCCAGCCGCCCCGCGAGTTCTACCTGTACATGCTTCAGCCGTTCGAGCCGCCCGCCTTTGCCGACGAACGCAAGCCCGATGAGGTCTTTTTCCGGCTGGCGCGATGGGACGAGGAATTCGAGATGGCGCTCAAGCACTATGCGGGCGCCCGGGAAATGGCGTTCATGGGCTCCGAGTACCGCAGCGAATACGAGAAAAAGGCGCGCGATCACTTGAGTGCCCTGCAACGATGGCTCCGCGAGAATCTGTCCCAGGCCATGGATGTCACCTACAAGGGTGTGACCCAGCCCTTCATCGAGTGGGTCAAGGGTGGAGCGGCGCCCCAGGCGACGAAATCGGTGCGCGATCTGGTCAACGCTGTGGCCTCGACCTGCCTGTCCACATATTTTGCAGAGGAGCTACCCGACCATCCGACCTTCTCGATCCTGATTACGCAGGCCTCCCGGGCCCAGGCCGCCCAAGAAGCGGTGCGCTGGCTGGCCGGCGGGCTCAAGACCCGGCAGGGTGGGGCCGTGCTGGATGCTCTGGATCTGGTAGAGAATGGCGCATCCCAGGGGCCGGTGGTCAAGGGTCGCCACTCGCGCTACGCGGGCTACTTTTTGCAGCAACTCACCGCCAAGGGCGAAGGGCAGGTCCTGAACCGCTCGGAGTTGATCGTCGGCGCCCTGGGAGCCGAGGTGGACGCGCACTTTAAGCTGGAGCCCGAGTGGGTGGCCGTCGCCCTGCTGGGATTGGTCTATGCCGGTGAGATCAGCCTGGCGTTGCCCGGCCGCAAGCTCGACGCCGGCAATCTGGAAGAAGCGATGAAGATTGGCATCGCCGACCTGGCCAACTGGAAGTTCATCGAACGGCCCAAGGACCTGCCGCGTGCTGCCCTGACCGAGCTGTTCCAGTTGCTGGAGCTGCCTACGGGTTTGATCAAGGACCCCAATCAGCACACGTCGGCGGTCGAGCAGTTGCAGAAAAAGGTGGCGGAAGAATTGGAGAGGCTGGTGATGATCCGCCAGAAGGTGCAGGATGGCTTACTCGTGTGGAACACACATGTGCTGGAGGACCAGGCCCGGGCTGATCTCTTGGGCAAGCTGGACGGATACAAGGGGTTCCTGGAATCGCTCCAGACCTACAACACGCCGGGCAAGCTGCGCAATTTCCGCTACAGCGCCGAGCAGGTGCAGGCCCAGTCGGCCGGCCGGGCCTGGCGCGCCGACGTGGAAGCATTGGCCGAAGTGGTGTCAGCCATTCAACCGCTGTCCGCCTACCTGGGGGTGGCTATGGCGGTGCTGCCCGCGGAGCATGAATGGACCAGCCACGTGGTGGCCTTGCAGAAGGAACATCTGGCGCGTCTGCGCGACGCCAAACAGTGGCGGGAGCCCCACCTGCGGGCGTCCCTGACGGCGGCGTTGGAGAACCTCAAGAGCGATTATGTCGAAGTATACATGGCCCTGCACCGCCGCGCGCGCCTCAACGCGGCCGAAGATGAGCGCAAAAAGCGGCTCCTCAAAGACCCGCGGCACAAGCAGCTCACCGCGCTATCGGGCATCGAGTTCCTGCCGGTGGCCGACCTGAACAAGTACGAAGGGCAGTTGCACCAGTTGCGCCCCTGCTACGCCGTCGGCGCTTCGGACCTGAAGGAACAGCCGATCTGCCCTCATTGCGGCTACCGGCCGGTGGAGGAGCCGCCGACGACCCCGGGCCAGGCCCGCCTGGACGATCTGGAGAACCGGCTGGAGAGCCTGTACACAGCCTGGACCCAGGCGCTGCTGGACAACCTCTCGACACCGGCCACTCGGGAAAACCTGGCGTTGATGTCGACTGAGCAGCAGAGCTTGCTCCAGTCGTTCCTGGACGCGGGCCAGCTCCCGACCACGGTAAGTTACGAGTTCGTGGACACGGTGCGCGAGGCGCTCACCGGCCTGGAGCGGGTAGCCGTGCTGCCGGAGGACATCCTGATGGCCCTGACCCAGGGTGGGATGCCCTGCACCGTGCAGGAGCTGCAAGTGCGCTTCCGCGGTTTTGTGGATCAGCAGATCGAGGGCAAGGATCCCAACAAGGTGCGAATTGTGATCGAGTGGTAGGAGGCGTCTGATGCAGTGGCTGAAGGCCATAGGAGAAATCAAATGACACACGATACTGAGCATCTGGAACCTGAATGGGCCATACCATATGATGATGGCAGCACCGGTATTGAGACCGAGGACACCTCGAGTGGCGTGACTATCACTCAGCCCTTTGACCCGACCAGAATCCGAGTACGCCCTCGATCTATGACTGTTGACCTGCTCCTGAGAAGAGTCGAACAAAATGCCCTAGACCTTTCACCCGGCTTCCAACGTAAAAGTGGCATCTGGACGAGGGAAGCGCAAAGTAGACTGATCGAATCAATGTTGATTCGCATACCCATACCGGCCATCTACGTAGATGCCACCGAAGAGGACCATTGGCTGGTTGTTGACGGCCTCCAGCGTCTAACAGCCTTAAAAAGGTTCGTCATAACCCGTGAACTACAATTGCATGGACTGGAGTTTCTAACTCAGTTGGAGACTAAGGGCTATAACGATCTGAGCCTTAGTTTCAGACGACGTATCCTGGAAACTGAAATTTTCGTCTATGCCATTGAAGAGGGCACTCCGTCTAATGTCAAGTTCAACATTTTCAAACGCATCAATACTGGTGGGTTGCCCTTGTCTGCTCAGGAAATCCGTCACGCTCTCAATCAGGGAAAAGCCACGGATTTCCTCGCTTGCTTTGCCGAGACAAGCGAATTTCTCCAAGCCACTGATCGTGGAATCAGCGACAAGCGAATGGCGGATCGGGAGTGTGTACTTAGGTTCACAGCATTCACACTAACCCCTTACACAGAGTACAAGGCGGCAGATCTCGACACTTTCCTTAACGATACTATGGCAAGCCTGAACAAAATGCCGGATGCGGATCTTGAGGAGTTGAGGTGCCAGTTCTTGCGTGCGATGGTAGCTGCCCATCGGATATTCGACGCCGATGCTTTCCGAAAGAGATATAGTATTGAAGCTAGCCGATCTCCGATTAACAAGGCATTGTTCGAAGCTTGGTCTGTGAATCTTGCAGGACTGAACGACGACCAAATTGAGCGATTGACACAAAGGCGTACAGATCTAATAGAGAAATTTATCCAGTTAATGAACACCAGGGACTTCAACGAGGCTGTTTCCCAGGGAACAGGTGATGTCAAGAAGGTAAACACCCGATTCAGGCAAATTGCACTGATCATCCGGGAGGTGCTCAAGTGATGGCTTCTGACAACACGATGGTTCGCAGCCTCCGGCTCCACAACTTCAAGTGCTTTGAAGACCAGATCCTGGGATTTGGAAACCTGACATTGCTTGCTGGACTAAATGGGTCTGGCAAGTCGTCGGTGATTCAGAGTATGGCGCTTCTGCGACAATCCTATCAGCAGGGTCTTTTGCAGGAAGTTGGACTTGCACTGAATGGCGATCTCGTACAGCTGGGCACAGGAAAAGATGTGTTTTTTGAGGGAGCCACTAGCAATCAATTCGGTTTCGATGCAGATTTCGCCGATCACGTTCATGGTTCCTGGCGATTTGACTACGACCGCGAGGCGGATGTAGTTAGGCTCATCTCGGATCCCGTACCCGAGCTAATCTATAGTAGAAATCTCTTTGCAGACAATTTCCAATATCTGTCGGCGGAACGAATTGGACCCCGCACCACTTCTGCAATATCTGACTACATGGTACGCGAACATCGGCAATTAGGAACAAGAGGAGAATATACTTCACACTTCCTTAGTTTGTTTCAAGGGCAGAAGATCGTTAGTGGCGTCCTAGCTCACCCTCGCGCAACCGCACCGACGCTAAAACCGCAGGTCGAAGCTTGGATGAGTGAGATAAGTCCGGGAGTCCGCATAGACGTTATGAGCTATACAGACATAGATGTTGTTAGCCTACAGTACTCCTTCGTCATGGGCGAGCAGGTCAGTAACCGCTATCGCTCCACTAACGTCGGATTCGGCATAACCTACACGCTGCCTGTTGTAGTAGCGTTGCTTTCCGCCTCTCCAGGTGCGTTGGTTTTGCTTGAGAATCCTGAAGCCCATTTGCACCCCCAAGGACAAGTTCGAATGGGAGAATTGATGGCACGAGCTGCGAGTTGTGGCATTCAGATAGTGGTCGAGTCCCACAGCGACCACATTCTAAATGGAGTGCGAGTAGCGGTTCGCGAAGGATTGCTTTCCCCAGAACAACTACGACTGTATTTCTTAGAACGAACGTCTCAACAGATGAGCAGCCATGTCATTTCTCCTCGGGTTGACCACAACGGAAGGATCGATCAATGGCCGGATGGTTTCTTTGATGAGTGGGAAAAGAGCTTGGAAAAGCTCCTTTAGCCATCTGAGGGTAAACTCATGGCATTAGAAATGATACTCAATGAACTATCGCTACAACCTGCCGACAGCGTCCATGCGGCCCGACAGACGATGGCAACGTTCGTTCAAACGGTCCGCTCAGCAACATCCCATCAAGTGAGCAGGATCATTAGGACACAAGCAGGCATCTTCGAGATAGGATTGGCTGCTAACTACCCTTTGCGCCGGTGGCTCAACGACCCGATAGTGGACATTGAAGCACGGCGGTATGTAAAGGCATTGACTACAAGAGCTCCGTATTGGGATGGGCTTCCTGAGCTTGATGAGGCAGTTCGCGAGCATGAGTTTTGCTACCATGGCCGGCTTGCACTTGGCATTGGAGTCGCTTACCTGCTCGACTCATTGGCTGTCAGCTTGCTCTCGGAAGAATGCTGGAATGCCCCCAAGCTCAATTTGGACATGCTGGCCCTGAGCGAGGACGGTGAGATCGATGCGGACACGGTCTGGGTCGTCCATGCTAGCCAACCATTGCACGTTGAGGAGCACAACGCTTGGATTCGAGAACGTCTGCGCGGCGATGTCCGGGATGGCCGTGATTTGTGGCATCGTCGAGTTGATCTTTTTCCCTCCCTGCAGTTCTGTGGCGCAGTCAGCAGCCAACTTATGAGCCTGGATTCAATGATGTTGCAACCAGTCGTACGCCGGCTTTTCGAGTTTCAGGGTTACTGCCGAGATTGGATCGACGGTAACTTTAACCCTGCTACGCTACCGACAAAGGCTACTCCAGAAAGCCAGGCAACCCTGGAGCAATTTGGGCGGGAGCGTGCTTTCCTGTGTCCAGACGGTCAAGAACGGATTTTTAGCTGGCATGTTCGCCTGACGCCACATGCCTGGCGGATCTGCTTTTATCCCGAGCCGGAAACCCGAACGATGATTGTCGGCTATATCGGGCCCCATTTGCCCACTGCCAAGTACCACTGAACTGGAAAGGTAGCCCCATGACCCACCAACCCCAACTGATCCCTGACCAACCATCGCCCGGGCAGGCAGCCCGCGACGCCGAGCGGGCCGAGTACATGGCTCGCCTCCGCGAAAAGCTGAAGGACCCCGAGTTCCGTGCCATCGAGGGCTTTCCCATCGGCGAGGACGAGGATATTCTGGCCTTGTCCGACCCGCCCTACTACACTGCCTGCCCCAATCCCTTCATCCCTAGATTCATTGCAGATGCTGGTAGGCCCTGGGACTCGAGCGAAGCCTATTCCACGCAACCCTATCTCGGTGAGCTGTCTGCGGCGAGCCGCCACCCGGTGTACTCATTCCACCCCTACCATACGAAGGTACCACCAGATGTCATCCGCACTCTAATTGAGCACTATACTCGGCCGGGCGACCTAGTACTGGACGGCTTTTGCGGCACCGGTATGACAGGGGTCGCGGCTCAGGAGGCTGGGCGGTCTGCGATTCTTGTTGATTTGTGTCCAGTAGCGGGTTTCATTTCAGCAATCAACTGCAGGGCACACGACTGGTCAAGAGCGATTTCTGCACTCAAAGACATAATCACATCCTCCAGGCAGTTATGGGGGCACTTGTATCTAACTGTTAGCGGCCGAATTGTTTGATCAGCCCTTGGCCGAATAGAATGACGAGGAGG